>DODI01000312.1:0-5038 GCA_003509045.1 Planctomycetota bacterium
CGATTAGCGCCTGTGACCAGTATAATTCTATCCAGAGTCAGTCGATGGGAGCGCTCGTGGCTCTGGCCGTCGAGGCCGCGTTAAAGCGAATAACCGCGGACTGGTCGATGAAGAAGTGCCGATCGCCATCATTACCCGCGCTCACCGGTGACGCAGAGCAACTCCAGGTATTGTTGGTCCTGTCGTAATCGAACTCGTAGCCGGATTTCTCGCCAGCACCGAGTACGCTGTCGATATAGCCAGCCGATTCGAGGTCTCTCAGGTCATCAGCATATTCCTGGAAACGAGTTCGATACTGCTCGTTAACCGTCGAGAGCGTTCTCAGCGAACTGATAGCCGAGGCCTCGTTCCCCGCCTTGCGGGCATTCAGAAGGCTCGGGATGGCGATCGCGGCGATAATCGCGATGATCGCCACAACAATCATGAGCTCGATAAGCGTAAATCCCTGTTCTCTGCGCATACTCTTCATTCTACTTCTCCTCTAAAGACTCGTGTGCCCGTCGAACCAATCTCGACAAACTTTCAAACCAAACTCTCTCACGCCCTCCCCCCGGGACGCTGCCAGACCATCTGGCGTCTGCTAACCCAATGGCAAGGAGGGTGCCGAACAGGTGAAGAAATTCCAGGTTGTTCGCAAGTAGCTACGCCACAAACAAATACAAAAGCCGGTCCGAAATGAGCGGCGGGACTCCGTGCCAATAATTGTCACTCCGAGTTGCCAATTACCGACGCATTTGCCGCTGATCGCCATTAGGCGGCGCCCGAATCAGCCATATTGACCACCCTCTCACTCTGCCCTACACTCTGGACTCAAGCATTCCTGTCCCGCGCCCGCGCGGAAGGTGAGATTTAGAGAGATCGGTGATGGTGGTCGCAAAAAAGAAGATCTGGAGTTCACGCGAAATTGACAAGGCTCGTTGCTCTGACCTCTCGCGAGAGGCGAGCTGCTCTCCCCAGGTTGCGGCCCTCCTGCTGAGCCGGGGAATCGACAGCGGCGAAAAGGCTCAGCGGTTCCTCCATCCCAGGCTCGTCCACCTGTTAGACCCCGGGGTTCTCCCTGAAATTGACGAGGCGGCCGAGAGAATCAACGGCGCCATCGCGCAAAACGAGAACATCTGCGTTTTCGGCGATTATGACGTAGATGGAGTCACCTCGACCTGCCTGCTGCTCAATTTCTTCCGGCAGGTCGGCAAAGAGGTCGCCTACCGCCTGCCGGACCGGTTCAAGGGCGGCTACGGCCTCAACTGCGATGTGATCAGGGAGTTGGCCAGCGACGGGGTCCAGCTGTTGATCACGGTCGACAACGGCTCATCTTCACAAGCAGAGATAGCGCTTGCCGCGGAGCTGGGGATGGACGTCGTCGTTTGTGACCACCACCAGCCCTCGAAAGATTTGCCCAACCCCATCGCCCATGTCAATCCCTGGCTAACGGACGATGAGAGCGTCTTCAAAGACCTTGCGGGTGTCGGCGTCACCTACAAGCTGGTCTGGGCACTGTGCCGATGTTTCACCCGTCAGAAGAAGCTCTCCGAGGAATTCAGCAACTTCATGCGGGAATGTCTCGGCCTGGCGGCCCTGGGCACCATCGCCGACGTGGTGCCCCTCCACGGAGAGAACAGGATCCTCGCCAAGTTTGGGCTCCAGAAGCTGAGGGAGTCCAGAAAGCCCGGCATCAGCAAGCTGGTAAACGCCGCGCTCAAGAGGGATGCCTCGCGGGACCACCTCACCAGCGAAGATGTCGGTTTCAGCATCGGACCAAAGATCAACGCCGCCGGGCGGCTGAGCAAAGCGGACTACGCCCTGCGACTCCTCATGGCCGAAGATAATGACCAGGCGGATGAATTGATCCAGGTCCTCGACAGGGAAAACAACAAGCGCAAAAAGATCGGCGCGGAGATATTCGAAGATGTCTGCGATCGCATCGAGGCCACCTACGACCTGGACAAGGAAAAGATCATCGTCCTGGGAGACGAGGCCTGGCATTCGGGAGTGCTGGGAATCGTCGCCTCGCGGGTCGTCGAAAAATACTACAGGCCGGCATTCCTTTTCTCTATCGAGAAAGGAATCGCCAAGGGGTCTGCGAGGTCCATCAAGGGCGTGGCGATGTGCGACGCTCTCACCGAATGTGGAGACCTCTTTGAACGTTTTGGCGGCCATGCCATGGCCGCGGGAGGAACCCTCCAGGCCGAGAAGCTGGACGACCTGCGCGCAGCCCTGAACGAAATCATCGACCTCGACCCCTCCGGGATGGTCCCTGAAGTAGAATTTGACTGCCAGCTCGAGCTCGAAGAGATCGACAACGCCCTTCTCTCGGATATAGCCTGCCTCGAACCCTTTGGCGCCGGCAACTCGGAACCTCTCTTCGCCACGATGGATCTCGAGATTGTCGGCTCGCCGAAGCTGATGGGTAAGGATGGAAGGCACATCTCCTTCCACGTCCGTAAGAAGGCCCGGGGGAAAGCAGCGCTCAGAGCTGTGGCATTTTTTATGGGAGATCGCTGCGAAGAAATCAGCCGGGGAAACCGCATCTCGCTTCTCTACCGCCCGAGAATTAACTCCTGGCGGGGGAAATCAAAGATCGAGCTCCACATAAAGGACCTGCTGGTCCACGAGAGCTGAACTCGAGGTAAAAAAAAAGAGGGGACGCCTGCCGGCGCCCCCTCGCGATCGTTGATTACTTTAACTTCGCCTCAATGATCGACTGGAACTCTTCGGGAATGACGTTCTTCTTCCTGGTATAGAGATCCCGCGCGGTGTCGATATTACCCTCTTCCACGTGAGCCCAGGCGATGTAGAACCAGGCAAGTCCCTCTGGAACACCCCCTCCCTTCGCAAGCGCTCTCTCAAACTCGAGCCGGGCAGCTCCCGCATCTCCCTTGAAGAGAAATGTCAGTGCGAGATTGAAGCGCGCCTGCCCGGTATCCTCCTGGGCCAGGGCCTTCTCGAGAACGCCCTGGGCCCGATCCAGCTCATTTCTCTGGATGAGAACGGCGCCGAGATTCATCTGGGCCGACATGTTGGCGGGATCCTCCGCCAGAGTCTTTTCCAGCAGGCTGAGAATCTTATCCGAGTTCGCCTCCGGATCGACGTCGTTCAACAACATGGAAAGCCGGAGGGTCGCCTCTGAATTTTTCGAATCCAGGGAGACCGCCTTGTCATAGTCGCTGATCGCGGCCTGCGCAAGCCCCGCAAGCTCCTCCTGGGCGCCCGCTTCAACAGGAGTTCCGGACAGGGAGAGTTCCTGGTAGCGATCCCTCCAGGCCTTCTCCTTCTCAACGGCGGAATCCATCACGATCAGGGATTCCTTGAGGACTCCATCCTCGGTCTTCGCAAAGCCCTCGATCCGGAAGTTCCCGGAGATATCCTCCCCGATCAGGTCGCCGCCGCGGTAGAGGCTGACCCTGAGAGCGAAATCATCATCAGAAGCATCCGGCAGCACCCACTCAAAGCTTGCCTGGGCCGCGGTTGCCGCCTCCTCCCGGAGAAACTCCCAGGCGCCGGAGTCACCAACTCTGTATTCAAGCTTCATGAGAAGATTCTCAGGTGCTTCAAGCGCGGCCTCCTGCAACGTCCAGGAAATCTCCTGCTTGTCAAAGGCCTGGAATACGCCGCCGCGCGCCATGGTGTCGAGCCGTACGGCGCTCTTCAGCCTCCGGGGGCTGAGGATTCCATGACCGACATTGCCCATGGCATCTCTTGCCGAAACGCGAACCTCGAGCTCACTCCAACCCCGCGGCACGTTAAAATGGACCCCATCTTCAGCAAAGGCGAGGTCATCTACAGTGGCCAGCTCGGTCCACTCCTTGTTCTCTTGCGGAGCACGTCCCTCAAGAACCAGGGGACCCTCGCAATCAGAGGGATCGATCTGGATCTGCAGGGTCGCCGGCAGGCCGGCCACCCAGTCCGCCGCCGGGTCCCCAATCGCCACGAGGGGGGCGCTATTGTCGAGCTGGAACATTCCGATGCTCTCGCTTCCGACGCCTGGAGCCGCGGCGACGTTGCCAAGACTGTCCGTGGCTGCAAGATAGAGATCGAACTTCTTCTCGGCGTTTTCCTGCAGATCAAGCTTGACGGTAAAGACTCCTTCGGAGCTCTCTGTGCTGACCCTGGAGGGAGGCACATTATTCCAGAACTCCTCGCCCTCGGCGCGCAGGAAAGCCTGTACGCTTACGGGGTCAGCGCAGCCCTCATCCGTGAGCTGGACCTCGAAGCTGAAATGACCGCCCGCAAGCTGCGGCAGCTCCTTACAGGTGGCTATCGGGGCGCTGGCGTCGATACCGAAGAGGGGGCTCTCAAAGCTCAAAGATCCCGCCTCGGTACCTTCATCCGGGTTCGCAGGAGCGCCGACCACAAGCCGCAGCCTGCAATCAGCCAGGGTCATCTCGGGAGCCGTCCACATGATGACGCCTTCCTCTACAAGCGCATCCCCAACCGCTACCCAGGTATCTTCAGCGGGAGAATAAAACTCCAGCATGGTCTCGGCCTTCGGGTCGAGCGCCTCAGCTGCCGGCTCTTCGCGAACCTTCCAGGCCACCTCGATTTCAACCCCGGCCAGCAGGCACTCTGTCTCCGGCGAAACGAACTCGAGAGCGGGCGGCAGCTCAATGACGACCTCAGGCTCCTCAGGTTCCTCAGGTTCAACGGAAGCCTCCTCCGGCTGGGATTCGTCCGCCGCAGGGGTCGCGTCGGGAGTCTCCCCTTTCGCGACGGACTCGCTCTCGACGGTCTCGGAAGATTCCGCTGCGGGAGCATCAAGCGATGACACCACGGTGCCGCCTTCGTTGCGAAGGATGAGAGTGTCGAAGCCGACAAGGCCGGCGAGATCTTTCACCGAGGCCCGGACCAGGATCTCGTCCTCGACTCCCTGGGGGAAGAACCAGGAGAAGCTCTGCTCTCCATTGCGGGCGATGCGGGTGGTGACCGGTGACCAATTGCCTCCATCATCCAGGCTCCACTCCACCTCAACAGGGCTCTTGCCCAGCTGCTGCTCTGATATTTCAAGGGTCAGGCTAAGTCTCGATTTGCCGCTGAAGAAGAA
>DODI01000312.1:5360-5645 GCA_003509045.1 Planctomycetota bacterium
GAAGGTCTTCCCGGCTCCCGTCCACTTGACCACTGGAGGGGTGTTGTCGACACAGAACCAGACCTGCGCATCCTCCGTGCCCTGCGGGATGAGAAATTCACGGTCCCCCTCCAACACGACAGAGACCCTGAATCCGTGAATCCCCTCGCCCGGCGCCTCGTAGGTGATCGGCAGGTTCTCGGAAATGGCCACCTGTTCCCAGGTTCCAGACACGGCATTCTTGAGCCACAGCTTGTAGCTCGTCACCTCCTCGATGTTGATCATTCCCGGATCGAAGGACGGCTG
>DODI01000612.1:0-4061 GCA_003509045.1 Planctomycetota bacterium
TGCCTACGAGGACATCCCAGGTTATCTCCGAGTACGGCAGGGCAGGGTTCATGCTTTCCGAGCCGGTGCCAAATTTCCTTATCAATGGCCGCGCCCAGCACGGCGGGTCGATCAGGCCGGGGGTTGAGCTGGCCATGGGGGTTGAGGGTCTCCAGAGATTTGTGATCAGGCGCCAGCTTTTCGATGCAGACTCTCCCGTCAGCGTCTGTATTCCCCGGAATGGTAATATGGGAACGGAATGGACCTTGCCCGATTACGAGGAAGGGTCGAATGGAGAAACCTGGCAGAGCGGTCCCGGGGGCGCGGGCTACGACACTGGAGATGACTACGAGGGCGCGATCGGCATTGACCTCCTGGCAGAGATGCGAGGCGATGGCGGCAATCCCTCTGCCTTCATTCGTATTCCATTTACCGTAGCTGACCAGGCTGCCCTCGGCTCGATTGCCAACCTGACCCTCCTGATGGATTTCGATGATGGATTTGTTGCCTATCTCAACGGTGAGCCGCTGGCCTCTGAGAACGTCCCCGATGGCGAGCTCGTGTGGGATTCACGGTCGAGGCGTTCGCATGAGGCCGGCATCGACGAGGCCGATGCTTATGAATTGGCTGGATTCGAGGACCACATGCGGGTGGGGCGGAACGTGTTGGCTATCCACGGGATGAACTCCAGCGTCAACAGCAGCGATTTTATCATCAGGGCTGAGCTGGTAGACCGAGTTATCGAGGTCGGCCTGCCGGCCGACAGCGTCTTCTACACCCTGGATGGAAGCGACCCGCGGCTCCCCGGCGGAGGGCTCTCGCCGACGGCGATCTCCTACGCCGATCCGGCCACGCTCACAGAGTCCACCCTGGTGACGGCCAGGGGGCGTGGCGAGGGCGGCGATTGGAGCGCCAAGGTCGATGCGGTCTTCTACACGGATATGCCGTTGCGGGTCACCGAGATTATGTACAACCCGGCGCCGCCGGCAGAGGGCAGCCCCTTTCGGCGTCGAGAATTTGAGTATATTGAGCTGCAGAACGTCAGCGCCGCCACCATTAACCTTCAAGGGGTCCGGTTCATTGAGGGGATTGAGTTTGATTTTACCGACAGCGCCGTTACGGAGCTTGGCCCCGGGGAGCTGGTCGTGCTTGTCGAGGATATCGAGGGGTTTGCCAGCCGCTACGATCTCTCGCGGATACTTGTCGCCGGAGAATATTCCGGCGCGTTGAGCGACGGGGGGGAGCGTCTTGTCATTCGCGGGGCCCTGGGCGAACCGATTCTCGATTTTGAATACGGCGACCTGTGGCACCCCGAGACCGATGGAGAGGGCCCGTCCCTTGTCATTGTCGACGCGCTGGATGAATTGCCTACCTGGGGCGAAGGGGAGAGCTGGCGGCCGAGCAATGCCGACCTCGGCTCACCCGGGATTGACGAATCCGGGCTCGCCCCCCGAGGGCGTCAGCTGCCTGGGGATGCGAACCAGGATACGCGGGTGGACATCTCGGATGCGGTGGCCCTCCTGCTCCATCTGTTCGGCCGAAGGCCCGACCTCCCTCCCTGCGATGTTGGGAAGGCGGGCGACCTCGGCAATATCGGCGTGCTGGATTCCAATGGAGACAACGAGGTGAATGTCTCCGATGCGGTCTGGCTGCTGGCCTATATGTACCAGGGCGGAGCCCCGCCAACCCGCGGCACGCGCTGCATAAGGCTCGAGGGTTGCCCCAACGTCTGCGGGTTTTGATCGCGGCTGTTGCGGGGAGTTAATGTGCCCGGTCTTGCAGTCGTCCACTTGCCAGCGAAAGTGGCCTCGCATACGCTATTGGTTGAACAACCCTGAGCAAGTGAGGAATAAGAGATGAAACGCGCGGTCATCCTGATGGTCTTTATTCTATCGTCCGTTGCCTGCCTGGCCCGAAGCCTGGCTGAGACGGGAAAGCCCAATTTCATCGTTATCTTCTGCGATGACCTTGGGTATGGCGACCTCGGCTGTTTCGGCCACCCGAGCATTCGAACGCCCCATCTCGACCGGATGGCTGTCGAGGGCCAGCGGTGGACCAACTTTTACGTCGGTGCCAGTGTCTGCACTCCCAGCCGGGCGGCGCTGATCACCGGGCGGCTGCCGGTTCGGAACGGGATGATGTCGGCCAGGAGAAGAGTGCTCTTTCCTGATTCCAAGGGAGGTCTCCAGAAGAGCGAGGTTACGATTGCCGAGTGCCTGAAGAGCGTCGGGTACGCTACCGCCGCGGTGGGAAAATGGCATCTGGGCCACCGCCCTGAATACCTTCCGGTGGCTCATGGCTTTGATTCTTACTGGGGCATCCCGTATTCGAACGACATGGATGGGAAGGGCGGATTTCCTAATTACAGGCAGGCTGGAAGGAAGGATCCGAATTACGTCGCTCCGATCGAGCAGTTCCAGGTTCCTATCATAAAGGACACGGAGGTTGTTGAGCGGCCGGCGAACCAGCACACGCTTACGGGGCGCTATACCCAGAAGGCCATCGATTTTATCCGGGGTAATAAAGACAAGCCGTTCTTTCTCTACCTGGCTCACAGCCTGCCGCATATTCCCCTGTATGCAGGCAAAGATCACCGCGGGAACAGTCGGCGAGGGATCTACGGTGATGTCATCGAGGAGATTGATGCCGGGGTGGGGCGGATTCTCTCAACCCTGAAGGAGCTGAAGATCGATGAGAAGACCCTGGTGGTGTTCACCTCGGACAATGGCCCCTGGCTGCCGTTTAATACGCATGGAGGTTCGGCGGGGCTTCTTCGAGAAGGAAAAGGGACCACCTTCGAGGGCGGCATGCGGGAGCCCACCGTGTTCTGGTGGCCCGGAACAATGAAACCTGGAGTGCAGATGGAGATGGGTGCCACCATGGACCTGCTTCCGACATTCTGCTCGCTGTCCGGAGCTGAAATTCCCGCGGACCGGACACTCGATGGTTACGATCTCTCGCCCCTGCTGCTCGGCAAGGTTGAGAAGGGGCCGCGGGACCGGGTCTACTATTGGCGGGAGGAAAAGCTCTACGCGATAAGGGTCGGCCCCTGGAAGGCTCACTTCATTACCCAGGGTTGCTACGGCATTGGCGAGAAACGAACAGAGCACGCCACTCCGCAGCTCTATAACCTCGAACACGATCCCTCAGAGAAATACAACGTTGCCGGCGACAATCCCAAGGTGCTCAAGCTGCTGGTTGCGGCTGCCGATGAACATCGAAAGAGCATCAAACCGGTTGTCGACCAGCTGATCAGGAGGTAGCTTTCATTGAGCCGCTTCCTGCTTCAAGGCGGCCTGGTCCACGACAAAACAAAGCGCCTGGGTGACTTGACTCCCGCGCGGCTGAACAGGAAAGGCATTGATATGAGACGGATCCCTTTTTACGCGGCACTTTTACTTCTCACGGGCGCTACCGGCCTGGTTGGCGCTGATCGGTTCACTGTAGAGAAGACAGCTGATGGGGCTATCGTCAAGCTGGATGGAAAGCTGTTCACCCGCTACCAGAAGTTGTTCCAGAACAAGCCGATTCTGCATCCTGTCATTGGGCCGACCGGCAAGGAGATGACGCGGCCGCTTGGAGAAGGCGACCACGTCCATCATTCGTCCTTCTGGTTCACCCACGGAAATGTCAACGGGACGGACTTCTGGCACAAGGGCGGGCGTATCGAACACAGGGACTTCCTGGTGGCCTCGGGAGGAAAGACGGCGACGCTGAAGACGATCTCTTCCTGGAAGGATGATGGCGGCAAGGTGCTCGGCGAGGAATCCCGGGTGATGGTCTTTGACGCAAATGACAAGGCGAGGTGGATCGATGTAGATATCGTTTTCACCGCCAAGGTTCCCGTCACCTTCGGGAAAACCAAGGAGGGGTCTTTCGGCGTCAGGATGTGGCCCAAGTCCACCGTGAAGGAGGGCGGCACGATCATCAATCGAGAGGGCAAGAAGAACGGAGATGCCTGGGGTAAACCCTCCGCCTGGGTCGATTACTATGGTGATGTGAAGGGCGAGACCCTGGGTGTGGCGATCCTGAACCATCCGGGAAGCCTCCGGCATCCGACCACCTGGCACGTTCGTACCTAC
>DODI01000218.1:0-5837 GCA_003509045.1 Planctomycetota bacterium
CATGCGCACAAGCTTGGTTACCCGGCCGGTGCCAACCCATTCGGCAACCAGGATATTCCCGTCGTTGTCGAAGCAGGCATCGTGGGGGTGGACGAAGCGGCCGTCTTTCCAGTTCGATGGAGTGGTCCGGATTCGACCGCCTCCTTTTCCCTTGATACGCTTGACATCGTCTCCCAGGCGGGCGACGACCTTGTTCTTTTCATCGAGAATCGTTACCCGCGCGTGCAGCTCAGGCACTACCATCAGGTTCTTCCATGTGTCGGCGTTGGCCGGCAGGCCGTAGCCTGTGAGCGTCTCAAGGTATTTTCCGTCCATGTCGAGATATTGGACGGTGTGGTTGGCCCGGTCACAGACGGCGATGGAGGGCTTGCGTCCCGAACGCCTGTCAATCCAGATTCCGTGGGGCAGGTTGAACTTTCCCTTGCCCCTGCCCGGGCCGCCAAAGTGTCGTTTCCAATTCCCATCCTTGTCGTATTCATGGATGCAGTAGGCTCCGTAACCATCGACCAGCAGGAAGCCGCCATCGTCGAGAAAGGCGAAGTTGGTCGGCATGAAGCGGTTGCGGCCCCAGGCTCCGGTGGGCTTGGTGTCCTCGTTTTCAGCATAGACGCCGGATTTCATCGGAGCGTGTTTTTGCCAGACGACCTCGCCCTTGAGGCTCATCTTGGCGAAGGTCTTCAGGTGCTGGTAGGCGCAGACGTAGAGGAATTGTTCCCCGCCTTCCTGCCGGACCTCGATCCCGTGACCGCCGCCCTGGAACTGCTTTCCAAAGCTCCTGACGTAGCGCCCCCTGGGGTCGAAGACGAAGATCGAGGGGTGGTCCTTCTGTTGCTTCCTTCCCTCGTGGATGACGTAGAGGAAGCCATCCTTGTCGACCGCAACGTTGTGCGTGGTCTGCCAGGAGAACTTGTCGGGTAGCTGCGGCCAGGCGTGGAGGACTCCGTAGCGGTAGTCGCCTTCTCCGATCACAGTTTCCGGGGCAGGCTCGATTGCCATGGCACCAACCGATGTGGCGGCCGCGGCCACCGCGGTGCTGGCGAGAAAACGACGGCGGGAGAGGTACTGAGCGGTCTTCTTTTTCATGGGGGAACACTCCATTGCTGCCGTGCGGTATGACGGGATGGTTGCTTGAGATACTTTTTCCTCGATCCACAGCATCGGAAAACCGGACGGAAAAGTCCAGACCTATGCGAGGGCGGGCGCTATTGACCGGGGATCGCTTCGTTGGGATCGATCTCTTTGCCCTGCCAGGTTGCCTTGCCGTTCTCCCATACGAGTATTCGTGACCTGCTGCCCGGGGCGGGCTTGCGGTTCTCCTCGGGGAGAAATTCCCGATGGGTGGAGATGACTCCCGCAAGCGAGGGGTTGGCGGCCAGGTTGTTCCACTCGTTGGGGTCTTTCTTCATGTCGTAGAGCTCTTCGCTTCCATCGGCGTAGCGGATGTAGCGCCATCCTTCGGAACGCACTCCGTGGTTATCGTGGTTGTGGGTGGTGATCGCAGGCCACTTCCGGGCGGCGGTCGCATCACGCAATTGGGGCAGGAGACTGTGGCCCTCGAGATGATCTCTTTGCTTGAGTCCGCAGAGATCGCTCAGCGTCGGGTAAATGTCCAGCAGTTCGGCCGGCTTCGAGCATACCTGGCCACCCTTGACGCCAGGCCCGGCGAAGACCAGAGGCACCCGTGTCCCATCGTCCCAGAGGGTGTTCTTTCCGGTGATGAGCTTCTCTCCAAGGTGCCAGCCGTGGTCCGACCAGAGCACCACGATGGTGTTCTTGTCGAAGCCGTTGCGTTTCAGAGCCTCGAGGACACGCCCCACCTGGCTGTCAACGAAGCTGGTAGAGGCTAGGTAGGACCGCACCAGGTTGCGCCACTGGTTCGATTCCTCTAGGAACTTCAGGCGCACTTCGGGGAGATACCAGTGCATGTACCAGGAGAAGCGCGGTGTATCCTCGCGGTCGCCTCGCTGGATTTTCGGAAGGACCGAGTCGTCATCAGGATAGAGATCGAACCATTTCTGCGTGGCGTAGCAGGGAACGTGGGGAAGGAAGAAGCCCACCGAGAGAAAGAAAGGCTCTTGGGGTTTTTCATCGAGTTGATTGACCGCCCAGGAGGCGACCTTCCAGTCGCCCTTCTCCTCGTCTTTGTGGGGGAAGACTCCCCAGTCGACCAGGGGATGGTTTCCGAAGGGGGTGGTGACGAGCTTTTTCTTTGGGCGCGCTCCGACGCTCGAGCCCGGCCCGAGCACATCGAATTCAGCCCCTTTGCGTCCGTACCTGCCGTGGTAGATCTTTCCGGCGGAGTAGGTGCGGTAGCCGTTGGCGCTGAGGTGCTGCGGCAGCGAGACCACGTTCTTGAACTCGGGCAGGTTTCGGAACCAGGGGGCGAGCCCGTAGATCCCGGTAGAAGAAGGCCGTAAGCCGGTCATCAGGCTGGTGCGGGAAGAATTGCACAGGGGCGACTGGCAGTGGGCGTTGGTGAAGGCTGTTCCGCGCCCGGCCAGCCGGTCGATATTCGGGGTCTTTACCATGGGATGCCCACCGAGATAACCGATCCAGTCGTTCTGGTCGTCGATCGCGATAAAGAGGATATTGGGCCGGTCTTTTTTCGCGCCTCCCGCCTCCTGCGCGATGAGGGGTGCTGAGACAAGAAGGAAGAGGGATATGTTCAACAGGAGAAATGTTTGGAGTCGTTTCATGGGATCTATTTTCTTTCATCCGGGTGTCCCGGGCAAGTTGATTGGCGCGCTCAACTCTTCGGGAAAAGCGGATCGTCCTTATCGAGTTTACACGGGGCTCCTTTTGCCGGCACCTCGAGACCTGCGCTCCAGATGATGCCGTTGATGAGCATCCTGCGAAAGGGGACCAGGCCGAAGTTACGGTGAAAATGTCCCAGGGTGGTGCCGAAGGCGCGCCCTCCATCTGCCCGCTCGATGGTCCAACCGACGGGAAGGGGTTTACCTTTGGCTGTGACCTCCAGCAGCACCTCTCCCTTTTCGTGGATGACCGGCGAGAAATAGAACTCATCGCTGATCTCGTATTGCTTCCAGCCCCGGCATACGGGATGGGCCGGATCTTTCTGCACCAGCGGCGATTTCCCCATCGTGATGCCGGTAAAATGGGGCCAGCCTCCTCCCAGGCTCGCGTACCACCGCTTCCCCAGGAGCTCGACGTTTTTCGTGTGGACTCCGGTGGCCCAGTGGATCGCCACCAGTCCTGTCCCGCGTTTCATCATGGCTTCAAAGGTCGCGGCAGATTTCTCGGCGAGGACGATCTCAGCTCCGGGGCTTGTGTAGAGGACGATGGCATCCGTTCGTTTCAGCAGTTTCTCATCAACAGGCCATCCGTTGGACACGACGGCCTCGACTCCCTTTGTCTGGCGCAGGCACTTCGCGAGCAGCGCGCAGGTTGAAAGGTATTCGTGGCATTTGGGCGGGTGGTCCGGTTTGTGGCCGATGAGGAGAATGGTTTTCTTTTCCTGCGCCAGCCCGGGGGATGATCCCAGGGCCAGGACAAGAGCGAAGCGGGTAAGGATTTTCATGTCGTTCCCCTCAGGCGGATGGTTTTTTCGAAGTCAGGGGTGAAGTTTTCTGAGTACTGGAAAGATACCAGCATTGGCTTCCGGCTGTCGATCAATATGCCTTTGCCGAAAAGGTGTTCCTCCTGGAACACCTGCGAATGCGCAAGTCCCACAAAAGACAGTTTTGTATTCCCTTGAGGTTCTTGGCATCCTGTAAGGCCTTTATTACCGAACACTATCTCGATTCGAAAGCCCTGACATGAATAACTACACCTGTTTTTTCAGCGCTGTCCTGCTGTCGTTAGCCTCCCCTTTCCCCCTGATGTCCGCTGAGCTCGAGGTGCGACAGGATGGGGCGGGAGATACGATCTCGGTTTTTCGAAAGGGAGAGAAGAAGTCGATCCTCACCCAGGTCGCCAAGCCTGATTTCAGGCCGTACCTCCATCCGATCGTGGCGCCTGATGGAAAGGGCGTGCTGACAGAGTACAGCCCGGGTCATCACAAGCACCAGACGGGACTTTACTGGGGTTTTACCAGGGTTAACGGCCGGGACTATTTCCATCATCCCGGTGGTGACTATTGGCGCAGGGTCTCGGCTAAGGTTCTCAAGCCGAAAGGCTCCTCGGTCCAGTGGCAGACGATCTACGAAATGCTCGACGCGAAGGGTGAGCCCCAGTTGGTCGAATCCCAGGTCTGGAGCATGGAGGAACAGGAAGGCGAGTATGTGCTGGACCTCAGCTGGAGCGCCTTGGCGAAGACCGACATCACCATCGGGAAATACAACTACGGGGGGTTGTTTCTCAGGATGCCGTGGAAGAAGGGTGTCGATGGGAGAGTCTTCAATAGTTCCCGCCAGGCCAACAGCAGGGCAGAGGGACAGCGCTCCGTATGGGTAGATGTCGGTATCAAGGTTCCGGGACGAGAGGACCGTGCGCATATCGCCATCTTCGACCATCCGAGGAACCCCGGCTTTCCCATGGCGTGGCGTGTCGATAACCAGCTCGGGGTGGGACCGGCGAGCTCTCGCAATGGCGATTGGAAGATCGGCAAGGGGCGCAAGGCCGCCTTTCGCCATCGCCTGCTGGTCTATACCGGCAAGCTCAATGATGCGGAGCTGACCGGGAAGTGGTCCAAGTATTCAGGGCATGGCTACGCCTCGGTTCTCTGGGGACTCGCGCAGCAGGAGGGGCGTAAGGCAGTCTCCCTCGCTCCCTTCGATGCCCTGAAGAAGATGAAGGTGCAGGATGGCTTCAAGGTCAATGTCTTCGCGGCGGAGCCGATGATCACCCAGCCGATGGCCTTCTGCTGGGATTCGCGTGGAAGGATGTGGGTCGCCGAGAATCGTGATTACGAGAGCCGTGGGCGCGGGTTCTCCAACTCTGGCGACAGCCGTATCCTGATCCTGGAGGACACCGACTCCGATGGAATGCTCGACAGCCGCAAGGTTTTTCTCGAGGGCGTCGCTTTCCCTGCGGCCATCGCGGTAGGCTTTGACGGCCTCTGGTTAGGCGCGCCGCCGAACCTGCTCTACGTTCCCGATCGAAATGGGGATGACAAGGCGGATGTCGACGATATCGAGGTTCGCCTCGCGGGCTGGGGTATTCGTGACCGACACGAGACCCTCAACAGTTTTCACTGGGGGCCGGATGGTTGGCTCTATGGCTGCCAGGGTTTCGCAACGCCTTCGCGGGTCGGTAAGCCGGCCGGTAAGGGGAAGATCTACAGGCATAAGGATCCCTTTCCGCGCAATACGGAGTTCGAGGGTAAGCCGGTCGATATCAACGGCGGGGTCTGGCGCTACCATCCGCTCAAGGATCGCTTCGAGGTGGTTGCCCACGGTTTCAGCAATCCCTGGGGGATTGACTACGATGCCAAGGGGCAGCTCTTTATCTCCGCCTGCGTCATTCCTCACCTCTGGCACGTGATCCCGGGCGGGATCTATCACCGCCAGGGCGGCCGCCACTTTAATCCCTATGTCTACAGTGATATTAAAACGATCACGAATCACCGCCACCGTTCCGCGCACGGTGGGGCGCGAGTCTACCTCTCGGACGCGTTCCCCGAGAAATACAAGAACAGGATCTTCATGGCGAATATCCACGAGCACGCGGTCTTGACCGATATTCTCGAACCAAAGGGGTCAGGATTTGTCGGCCATCATGGAGATGATTTCCTCCTCGCCAACGATCCGCGCTGGATCGGCTTCAGCGTTGAGATCGGCCCGGACGGGGGCGTCTACATCCTCGACTGGCACGACGGAGATATCTGCGGAAAGGCGGTTCTTAACAAGGATACCGGCCGTGTCTACAGGCTCATGCCG
>DODI01000218.1:6229-12473 GCA_003509045.1 Planctomycetota bacterium
GCCTCTCTCCAGCTCAGCAAGAGCTCCTGGCATGCCCGGCGGGCGCGGGTGATCCTGCAGAACCGCGCCGGCAAGGGGAAGCTTGCCGGCGCCGCACGTGATGCGCTCGGTAAAATTTTTACGGCCGAGAAGAACGCTGACTACCGCCTTCGGGCGCTCTGGGCCCTGCATGTTACCGGCGGTATAGAGCAGGGCCAGCTTCTGAAGGCGACAACTGACGGGGACCAGCATATCCGCGCCTGGGCTGTGCAGCTTCTCTGTGAGGATGGTCCGCCTACGAAGGCTGTGCGGGAGCGTTTTGAAAAAATGGCAAGAGAGGATGCTTCACCGGTGGTGCGGCTCTATCTAGCCTCTGCCCTGCAGCGTCTTGCTAAGCCGGACCGCTGGGATATCGCCACAGGTCTTGTGTCACACGCAGGTGACGCAAAGGACCACAACCTTCCGAAGATGATCTGGTATGGGGTCGAGCCGGCCGTTCCCGAAGATCCTGAGAAGGCCGTCGCGCTCGCCTCCGGCTCAAAGATTCCTCTGCTGACCCGGTATATCGCCCGCAGATTGACAGCGGCGAGGAGCTTTGAGGAGCTTGTCGGCGCTATTGGCCGGGCCACCGACAGCCGCAAGGACCTCCTGCTCGGCATGCGGGATGGGCTTGACGGGCGCAACGAGTCCCAGGCTCCCGAGGGCTGGACCTCGGTGCTTATCGAGCTCGAGGCCGCCGGGGGGGAGACCGCCTCCATCGCAAGGCAACTCGAACAGCGCTTTGGCGGCGACCGGGTTGTGAAGAAGATGCTCAGCACCCTCAGAAATTCTGGAGCCTCCCTTGATGACCGCATCCAGGCTCTTCGCGGGCTTGCCAGTCGCAAGCGTGCCGAGCTGCGGCCCCGCCTGCTTGCGCTGTTCCATGAAAAGTCGCTTCGCAGTGAGGCGATTCGCTCCATGGCGGCTTTCGATGATGCAGATCTGGGCAAGGCGCTCCTGGAACACTATTCGAAGCTGAGCGCGGGAGACAAGCTCGAGGCGATCCATGCTCTATCCGCTCGGCCCGGTTACGGCGGCCAGTTGACGGCCGCCATCAAGAGCGGGACCGTGCCGCGGCGCGATGTGCCCGCCTACGTGGCGCGCCTCCTGCGGCGTGTTGTGGGCAGCGGTTTCGTGGAGGTTTGGGGGCCTGTCGATGCCCTGCCGGCGGAGCAGGCTGCCGCGTTC
Organism: Planctomycetota bacterium; assembly: GCA_003509045.1. Taxonomy (GTDB): domain Bacteria; phylum Planctomycetota; class UBA8108; order UBA8108; family UBA8108; genus UBA8108. The sequence continues at coordinate 7,436 of DODI01000218.1, forward strand.
AAGAAATACAAGGCGCTCCTGAGCAAGGGAGCCCTCGCCGGGGCCAATCTCGGACACGGCCGCGAGGTGTTTGAGAAGACCTGCAGCTCCTGCCATAAGCTCTACGGAAAGGGTGGGCTGATCGGGCCGGATATCACCGGTGCGAACCGTACGAATATTGACTACCTGCTTGGTAATGTCCTGACGCCGAGCGCAATCATCCAGGATGCCTATCGCATGCAGATGGTGCTGATGCGCGATGGAAGGCTCTATTCCGGTATTCCAGCAGTTGAGAGCGAGCGAGTGCTCGAGCTGCGAGTGGCCAACCAGGAAAAACCTGTCGCCTTGGCAAAGTCGCAGATTGCCTCGCGCGAGATCGCCCCGGTTTCGATGATGCCCGAGGGGCTCCTGGCCAACCTTTCAGATGCCGAGGTTCTGGACCTGGTCGCCTACCTGCAGAAATTGAAGCAGGTACCGCTGCCAAAGAAGTAAAGGCGCCTTATTTCTCTTTGTGGTGCTTGTGCTCGAGGTGCCCGGGGAGCTTGTAGCCGCCGGCCTCCAGCGAGATGACCAGGTCGATGATCTCCTCCCGGCTCAGGGTGTTGGCGAGTCCCCGGGGCATGGGTGAGAGCTTGGCGGGCACCTTGCGCAGGATGTCCTTCTTCCTGATGCGGGTTATGTCTTTCGGGCTCAGCAGATTGGTGATGACCGCGAAGACGTTGCTGTTCTCGCGGGCCACGACCCCGGTGAGGATCTTGCCGCTCTTGAGTATGAACTGGAAGGATGCGTATTTTTCGCCGATCTCGGTGGAGGGTTCGAGTATCTGCTGGAGGAGCTTCTGTCCCTTGTGGCGCTTGGCGACATCGGAGAGGTCAGGGCCGAGGTTGATTCCGTGGCCGGCGATCGCATGGCATTGGTCGCAGCGGGCCTTCATGAAGGCCTGCATTCCCCTCATGACGGCCTTCTCATCGTGCTTGAACGAGGCTCCGGCGAAGTCCTTCAGCTTCCATTCCTTTACCTGGGCCGGCTTGCGGGCCGCGAGCATACCCGGCACATCACCGAGCTTGCGGGCGACCACCATGATCCCGTTCATGATCACCCAATGTCCCGGGAAGGTGCAGACGTAGGGGTAGACTCCCGGTTTGGCGGGCGCCTTGAATCGCAGCACATGAACCAGGCTCGCCCGGGTAGGGCCTATCATCGGGGTCGCCTCGATGATGAGGGCCTTCTTTGAGCCGGGAATGAAGTCGGAGTTGGCGTTCTTTGGATCCCTGGCCATCTCATTCGCGGCCATTCCGACTTCGCTCAAGGCGTCAGGCCGGACGATTACCAGGTTGTGGTCGGTGGCATCGGGGTTGGTGAACACCAGCTTGACAGGTTGGCCGGTTTTGACCGCGAACTGCTCCACGGTGAATTTCATCACCTCCGGCTTGCAGGAGATCTTGACCAGCTTGAGGTCCCGCTGGGTATCGAACTGGGCCTGCCTGGCGTTGACCTCCGGCTCCCTGAAGCGGCTGACGCTCCGGGCCTTCTTGATGAGACCTGAGATGTCGTAGTCCTTCTTGCCGGCGGTGTGCCTGGCGAGCGTGCTGGAGCCCAGCGCGCAGCCTGCAGCGTAGGCGAGGTGTCCGCCGATGGGTCGCTGAAAGACATCCATGACGGAGTCGAGCGCCTCCCTGCTGCCGAGGTAGCTGGCGGCGATCACGGCCTCCATTCGCACGATGCTGTTGTCGTCGTTGGCGGCCCTGTTCAGGAGCTTGAGCGCGTCGGGGAACTCTCCGTGCCAGTAGCGAAGCTGGTGAACGGCCGCGGCTCGAGCCTTCTGGTTGCCGGCGCCCAGCAGCTTGCGCAGTAATTCCGGCCGGCTCTTGTCGATGCTCCTGTAGGTCCAGACCGCTTCGAGCCGGTGGTGATCCAGCCTGGGATCGTTGGCGTTGAGTCCGGCGACCCAGCTGTCGAGAGTCTTCTCGACAACGCCGGGATCCCGCTCCCTGATTTCACGCTTGGCCCAGTACCGGTAGCGGTACTCAGGGCGTTCGAGGATCCTGATTAATTCCGCGACGGAGGCTCCATGGATCCTGGGAGGTTCCTGTAGTTTTTTCCCCTTCGCAGTGATGCGCCAGATCCGGCCGGAGTGGCGGTCCCGCCGCTCATCACGCAGCGAGTACTGAGCATGTCCCTTGACGGGGTTGTACCAGTCGGCAACGTACATCGCCCCTCGTGGACCAAAACGGATATCCACCGGGATGAAGCTCAGGTTGGAGGAGAAGATGATGTCGCTGACATATTCCTCGTCATAGCCAAACTCGGTCTCCTTCCACCTGTGGAACTCGATGCGATTGGTCGGCTTGTAGCGCGCCTTGATGTAGCCTCCCTGGAGCTCTTCGGGGAAGGTCTTGAAGTCGACGAATTCCTGGCCGCAGGTTCCCGAGTAGGCGCGGAGGCCAGCGGGTTTCGGATGCTGCTTCGGGTAGACCGGGTCAAGCGAGTGGAAGGCCTGGGCGTAGACCGGGTGGCTCGCCACGTGCTGGCCCCAATCGTCGAAGGTGACGCCCCAGGGATTGGTGCTGTGATAGGTCCCGAACGGCGTCAGGCGATGGCTGCGGGGCTCAAAACGGAACCAGCCGCTGTTCTGCTGACGAACGGGACCGTAGGCGGTCTCGACCTGGGTGTGGTGAAAGATGGATTCCCGGAAGATGATGTCTCCATCGGGGGACCAGACGAAATCGTGCAGGGCGTGATGGGAGTCCTCACAGCCGAAGCCGGTGAAGATCTTGCGTCTGTAGTCGGCCTTGCCGTCACCATCTGTGTCCTTGATGAAGCTGAGATGAGGTTCTTCTGATACATAGACGCCTCCGTCTCCAAGTACGAAGCTCAGCGGGATGTGCAGGTTGTCGGCGAAGACTGTAGACTTGTCGGCGCGTCCGTCTCTGTTGGTGTCTTCGAGGATGACGATCTTGTCGTTGGGCTCGTTGCCGGGGTAAACGTGGGGGTAGGTTGTCGAACAGCTGACCCAGAGCCGGCCGCGGGAGTCCCAGCGCATCTGGATCGGGCAGGCGAGTTCGGGGAACTCGACCTCGCCTGCGAAGAGGTTGACCTCGAAGCGGGGGTCGACCTTGAAGGCTTTCTTTTCGTCGGCCGGGCTCATCCACCTGTTGGCGCCGCGGCTCTGGGTGGTCTGCGGAAGTGGGGGGACGTTCGAGTCGTCGATCTCCTTCGGAACCTTCTTGCCGCGGGCCAGGGCCCAGATCCTCTTGTCGCGGTTGGCGACCATGATGTCGAAATTGCGCATGGCGGGCAGGAAGTCCAGGTAGCCGTAGCTGCGGTTGCGGCCGCCGGTGTAGTAGAAGGTGTTTACCGGGCGGTAGCGGTAGAAGAACTGTTTGTTCTTCTCGATGACTGCCTGTCGAAGGGCCTCGTTTACCGCCGGTGGATTTTTTCCGATGACCTGCTTGAAGAGGGCCTCTGAAAAGACCTCGTAGCCGCGCGCGTTGAGATGGGCCCCGTTGATCGTCAGGTCATCGCCGGGAGAAGTCATGGCTGCTTCGGTTGCGCTGTAGGTGTTGGCGTAGCCTACGTCCTGGGAAGACGCCACCTGCTGGATCACCGCGGTATAGAGCTTGATATTGGGGTTGTTGAGGTCGGCCGCCTTGACTCCCTTGATGTTTTCATTGGCGATGGGAGAGACCAGCACGATGCGCGCGGCCGTTTTTCCGTTGAAGGCTTTCGTTTTTAGGTCGGCCACGTATTGCGCGAGTTTTTTTCTAAAGTCTTCGATGCCTGCCTTGCCGGCGAAGGATTCGTTGAAGCCGTAGGCGGCGAAGATGATGTCGGCCTTTGCCAGGGTGAGGTGCTGCTCGGAGTCGGCGAAATTGGCCGGCCTGGGTTGCGCCTCGATGGAATCGGCCGACCAGGTCAGATTCCTCACCTCCAGCTCGTGGTCGGGGAGATGCTGGTGCAGGAAGGCTTCGAAATAGGCGAAGTCCTGGGCTCGGTCAAAAAGGGTGTTGCCGATGAAGGCGATGCGGGAGCCTTTGGCGATGTTGAGCGGTAGGCTGGTTTCGACGGCAGTCGCTCGCTGCGGCCGGGGAGCCGTCTTCTGGTAGATGGCGTACTTCGCCAGGCCGGGATCCTTGACGACGGGCTTTTTCCCCGTCTTGCGATTCCTGCCGTCTGTGGTGTTTGGTTTCTTTTTTTTCGGCTTTTTCCCTGGTTTGCCCTGCGCTTGAGCGGCCGGGAACTTCGCCGGAACGGGGCTGAAGGCGATTGTCAGGAAGGAGAACAAGAGACAGGTCATCAGTGAGATGAGACTGAGGCGAAGGATCTTCATTGCATGGACTTTCTAAGTTGGGATGACGCTGCCGCGTTGAAGTAAAACCTAATCGAGCGGCTTGATCGGAAAGAACTCCGATGGAGTGTGCTCCTGTTTGAGGAGCTTTCGGATCCGGGCGACCACCTCGGGGTTTTTCGCGGCGACGTCCTCAGATTCGGAGATGTCCTTCTCCATATCGTAGAGCTGGATTCGGAGCTTTTCCTTGTCGGACTTCTTCTTGTCCCTCAAGAGGCGCTGACGGATGCCCTTCCATTTACCCATCCAGAGGGCCTGCTGGCCTCCATAGCCGGAGAACTCGCGGTAGAGGAACTCGCGTTCGGGCTGCTTTTTCCCCAGCAGGGTCGGGGCGATGCTGATTCCATCGAGTTCCTTGTCCTCTTCGCCCTTGTGTCCAGCGAGCTCGAGCAACGTCGGGATCCAGTCCTCGAAACCGGTGACGAAATCGGAGCTGCTGCCGGCCTTGATTCGCCCGGGCCAGCGAACGATGAGCGGGACCCGCACTCCGCCCTCGTAGAGGGATCCTTTCAGGCCCCGCAGCTTACCGACGCTGTTGAAGAAGTCGTAGTCGACCTCCTGCTTGAGGTGGGTGGTGCCGTTGTCTGATGTGAAAATGACGATGGTGTTATCTGCGAGATCCAGCTCATCGATCAGGTCGAGGACCCTGCCGATGTATTTGTCCATCCGGGTGATCATGGCGGCGTAGGCGGCGCGCGGGGTGAAGTGCGG
>DODI01000461.1:0-1762 GCA_003509045.1 Planctomycetota bacterium
CATCCTCTCGATGTCGACCACCACGCCTTTCTGAAGAAACTGCGTAAAGGAATCCGTCTCGAGCTCGAGCAGAAGATCGCGGACCTGCTGCATGTCAGCGCTGACGTTCTTCAACATGAAGCTGAAAACCCTCGACGACTCTTCCTCTAGACGGCCGATGAGCGTGGTGATCTTGTCCGACAGGTCTCCCTCCTGCCGCGCCAGGGGCTCCACCATACGCTGCAGAGAAGCCCTGCGTCGACGGCTCAAACGCCCCGCGGGGCGCTCCCGCTGAACAGCAGCCGTAGCGGTATTGATCTTGAGCTGGGCATCTTTCGTCTCGGTAAGCTCCTTGACCAGTGAAACCAGCTCCTGCTCACGCTTGAGCTCTTCAAGGCTTTCCTCTTCCTGCCGAAGCTCTTCCTCCTGCTGCTGGAGCTTGGCGAGAGCCTCCTCCTGGTCCTGTTCCGCCTCATCAGGATTACCCTGATCGAGGTTCTCAGCTGCCTGCTCCATCTTCTCAGAGGCATCCTGCAATTGCTGTGAACGCTGGGGTTGCCCTGAAGACTTGTTCTGTTTCGCGGCATCTGATGTCTGACGCGCGAGCTCCTTCTGCTCTTGCGACTGCTTGTCAAAGCGCTTACGCTTCTCGAGCTTCGCCAGCTGTTCTTTCTTTTTCTCCTCAACCTGCTCCTTTGCCTTCTTGAGCTGGTCGAGAGCCTCTTCCTGGCGTTTCCGACTCAGCTCCTGACGTCCCTGGCGCGAAGCCTCGGAGGATTCCGTCATCTTCCGAGCGGCCTCTTCAAGAGATTGCCCCGCCTGCCGCAAGCCCTCAGGCTTCTGCTCATCCTTTCGTCTCAGCTTGCGCTCGAGGCGGCTGGTTTCACTGGCGGCATCCTTTGTCTTGCGGGCCAGCTTCTTCTCGAGGTCCTGCTTCTTCTGAAGCTCAGACCTTCCTGCCAGCTCCTTCTTCGCTTGCTCGAGCTCTTTTTGAGCTTGCTCAAGAGCAGCCGAAGCCTCCCTGCCGGATTTTTCCGCCTGTCCCTGCCGCGCTTCGCTGAGCGATTCTCGCGCCTGCCTCATTGCCTCCGAAGCCTTCTTGAAGAGAGCCGAGCCCCGCTGGAGAGCATCCCTGGCGGCCTGCGACTCACTTTTCCGAGCCTGCTCCCCCGCCTGGCTGGAAGCAGAAGACGCCTTACGGGAGAGCCTCTGTTCCTCCTGGCCAAGCCCGGCAGTCTGCAGAGCGTTTCTCGCCATAGCATCCTTCAGCTGCTTCGCGACCTCCTCGCGGGCCCGCTCCAATTCCTGTGCGGCCCCTTCCTGCCCCTGCTCAGCCGCCTTGAAATCGTCCCGCTTGATCGCTTCATCCGCCTGCCGGCTCTTCCCCGCGGCGGCCGAGACTCCTTCCCTGGCCGCTTCCGGCTGGGCCTCTTCCTTGAGCTTACCGCCAGCCTTCCGAAGACCCTCCTGGAATTGCCGCGCGCGGCTCTCAAGCTCAGCCTTCAGATCAGAAATTTCCTGGGCCACCCGAGCCAGCTCCAGCTCGCTTGCTCCCTTTTGAAGCTCCGGAGCAGTCTCTTCTCCGGAAGTTTTCTCCTTCGCGCCCTGCGGCGACTTTTCACCCGGCTTGCCGGCCTCGCCCTTGCCGGCCTCAGGACTTTTCCTTCCGGGTTGTCCTTCAGCGGAACTCTCGCCTCCCTGCTCTTTTTTTCCCTCGTCCCCTTTAGTCTGTTCGCCCTTGCCCTGCTCTCCTTGAACCGGCTTCCCTTGACTGGGCTTCCCT
>DODI01000461.1:2090-6378 GCA_003509045.1 Planctomycetota bacterium
GACTGGGCTTCCCTTGACTGGGCTCGCCCTTGCTTTTTGCTCCTTCATCCGCCGGCCGCGGCTGTTCTCCCGCGGGCTTCCCTGGAGAGACCGGCCTGTTAGCCGCGCTCATCCGGCCCAGTTCTGTCGACTTCCTATCCAGCTGCCCTGAATCCCGCGCCAGGGCGCGGGCCTGGCGAATGAGCTCATCGAGATTCTCGATCGCCTTCCTGGCATCGGCAATCTCCCGCTGGTCTTTCTCTCGCTCCTCCCCCCGGGGCAGCTGGCCCAGGCCATCGTTGACCCGTTTCTGAAGACCCTGCAGGGCTCGGGCAGCCTCGATCGCCTGGTCGAGAGCCTGCCTGTCCTTTTCCGCTCCCTCGGGATCGATCTTCTCCGTAGAATCGCCCTTTACAAGTCCCTCCTGCATCTTCAGAACTTCGCTGATCAGATCCGTGAGGTCCTGCAGCCCTTCGGCTGCCTCCTCTTCATTTAAAAATTTCCTGGTCTCATCAAGGAGGCGCTCCTGCTCCTGCTTGAGCTTCCCGGTGAGCTTGCGCTGCTCTTTGAGCTTTTCGAGCTGCTGTCCAGCGCGGCTCTCGCTGAACTGGCTGGCCTCCAGCACTGCGAGAATATCGTCAATAATCTTGATCGCCTCATTCTGCCGTGAGACAGCGGAGATGAAGTCTTTGTTCGAAAGCATTCCCTCTATCTGCGCGAGGGTGTCAGGCAGCCGCTGGGTACGAATCTGCCTCGCTCCCGCCCGCAGGCGCTCGGCATCCTGCGGCTCGCTGGCCTCCAGCTTGTCAGCCACCTTGTCCATGTCGTCGGCCAGCTTGAGGACGATGGCACGAATCTGTTCCTGCTCCCGGGACAGCTCGCGTGACCGATCCTTATCCTCTCCCCGGGCAGGCTGCGAGAAACCCGGCCCGGCTGCCGCGAAGACACAGCCCAGGGCTGAAAGCAGAACAACGAAACGATAAAGCCGCGAGGTACGCATAACAGTTATCATCTTACCCGACAGGGCGAGGGAAGACATCCGAGTCATCATTCTTCTTTTCCTCCACCACCACCTTTTTCGGTCTGGCTCCTGGTGTCTTCCCTGAGTCCCTCCTGCCGCCGTTTGATCTCTCTCATCAGCTGGATCAGACCCCGCAGATCACCAAACTCGCTCATCCTTACAACGATCGCATCCAGATCCCGTTCCACCTCGAGTTGGACCGCCACGCTCCTGGCAAGTGCGGCCGGATCCTGCTCAGATTCCTGTGCCCGGGAGCGCAGCTCATCCAGCTGTTCAGCAATGCGGTCGGACTTATGTTCCACTATATCATCGAGTTCTTCCCTGAGCCCCTGGAGCCAGTCTTTCCATTTTTCCTCGCCGACCTTGTTCATCTTCATCTTGCCAAGCAGTTGCCCGATATTCGCGGCAAGCTCCGTCAAGCCCTCAGAGATCCGGACCTGGTCCTGTCGATGCCTCGAAAGCCTGGCCGCCGCACCCTTGTCCAGCTTGTCTCCAAGGAGGAATTTCTCCTGGGATTCCTCCAGGTCTTTCCTGACTGATTCCTGCCGTCCCCTCATCCTGTCGGTCATGTCGCGAAAAGACATCACCTCCCGCGCGTACTGGTCCTCCAGAACATCGGGATCGACCACCTGTAGAACATAGAGCTGGGATTCTCCAATATTTCCCACCGGCCGGCCATCGGCTCTCTTGTTCCCGGTCCTGCCGAAATCCTCGGCCAGAACAAAGTACTCGAAACGAGCTCCCGGAGAGGGCCCGCCCCCATCACCTGATCCGAGCTCGACAAGCTTGAGAACATAAGGTTCGAGCTCCGGCTCGCCCTTCGCGCCCGTCGGGCCGGCCGCCTCTATATCGAGCAGAGCTACCCTGCTTCGTTCAGGCTCAGCCTCCCCTGCGGCGTAGTAATTTCCGCCCAGCTCGACTTTCTTGACCGCGTAGTCATCCTTGACCCAGACCTGGATGGGAATCTCCGCATTGGGAGAAACATCCTCAGTCAACCTGGCCGGCTCTACAATGCGAACCACGGGCTTACGGTCGGGGATCGCCTGGATCCTGAATCGCTCCGGTTGGGAACTGCGAAAGCCCGCGGGATCGGCAAACTGGAAGAAATAACCACCGCTTTCCTGCACCACGAACTTGCCGTCAAACTTTCTTCCATCCATCACCTCGAGCTCGACAGAATCCGAGGATGGCCACTGGCCACCCCCCGCGTCTCCGCCTTCATCTTCCTCTACTCCCTGCTTCAGGACTAAATAGGCCTTATCAATAATCACGTTGGTCGCCAAGGTGAAGCTGACCTCCGTACCGACAGGAACCCGCAGGTTTCCATGCCGCTGGATGACCCTCTTCTCTCCCTCCCCCGTATAGGCCGGGTTCTGGTAGCTGACCTGATTATAGCCTCCCTCCTCCCATTCCTTCATATCGATACGGGGACGCTTCCTGACCTTGACAGCCACCGGCTCGGTGCGATCCTCGCCCCGGCCGTCAGCGGCCCAGAACTCAAAGGGCTGGTTCACGTTCCTGAACAGATAGACGAAGCGGTCGTAGCTTTCGATTCGAACTTTCGCGCCCGCGTCCTTCAACAGGCGCTCCAGCTCGATGCTCCGCCCAGCCAGCACCTCCCGAACGAGCCGCCCTCGGCCGCGATTAAAGGTCTCCGCAACCAGCGACTTATCCAGGCCGGCCTTTAGCAGGGAGGCGACCAGGTCTTTGGAATCCTCCGCTGGCTTCTCCAGCCAGATGTCATGCGATTGCTGGGGGCTCGCCTCCATGACCTTCCTGCCCTCGGCTCCATCAGCCAGCATCCAGTTGATCTCCAATGTCCTTGGAGACCCGCGAAGAACACGGACAGCCACAGGCAGATCATCCCCCACGGCGACAACACCCGGGGTTCCACCCTCCAGCTCCAACTGGATGGTCTTGGGCCATTTAACGGAGCCGTTCAGCAACAGGTTTCTCTGGTACCAGGTGGCGGCCAGGTCGGGCTGCAATCCGGCCCCGGAAGCAACGATGGCCGCGGCCAGGCAGAACAACAGCAGGTTTCTCTTCAGTCCCTGCAGCTTCAGCGTCCCGCGCGAAAGCAGCTTCTGCGCGCCCTCCTCGACCTCCGCCACCACAGAGTCCAGCATCTCACGGGAAACATGCCGAGCCCCCTCGCTCTCACTTCCACAGAGTTCAACAACAGTGACCAGGGACTGGTTGAGCTCCGGGTTCGCCTCCTCGACAATCATCGCGAGCTCCGAATCTCGAAGCTTGCGGGAAAGCGGAGCCAGGATCCGCCGGGCGAAGAGGATAGCCAGACCAACCCAGGCAGCTACCATGAACAGCTGGCGCACCGGCAACGGCAGCCTGAGAGAATAATCGAGGCTGAAAGAGATCAGCAGGCCGATGGAAACAATGAATCCTATCCACACCAGTCCACTGAAAAGCGAGGCCCTGCGGATCCTTCGGCGCAAATAGCCGAGCACAGCGAGGCTCTTCTCTGGAGCTCTACCGGATGAAGATTTCGAGCCTTTCACAAGATCAGTTTTCCGTAATGGGCAGGTACTGGTTGGGATACTGCAGGATGATGGCGGCCATGGCCGTGGCGTAGTTGGCCCCCACCAGATCGGTCCACCGCCCATCATTTCCCTGTAGCAGCAGCAGGTCCTGCCGGATGGAATCATACCAACGCTTCCAATAGGTGCCGCCCTTCTGGAAGGAAGCCTGGACGGCATAGTACTGGAAATAATAATAGTCGAAGGTATACCTTGCCTCGCCCCGCTTCGGCCGCTCTCGCCAGATGTAACGCAGCCCCTCGTTGATCTGGAAGGCGTCATACTCCCCCGCGCTATAGAGGGTGGTCACCCCGGCAGCCGTCAGCGCGGGAGTCCAGCGGCTGTGCACTCCCCGAAACTTGAGCCCCAGCTGGTAGGTGAAGGCCCCGACCCCGGGGACGAAGCTCTTCTTCACATAGTCCACGGCTCTCTGGATCGTGGCGAAAGGAACCTCGACTCCCGCGTTGCGCGCCGCCCGAAGAGCCATGACCTGGCAAACCGTAATCGACATATCCGAATCCTGGGCGCCGGGACGATAGCGCCAGCCGCCCTCGGCGTTCTGGGCATTGACTATCAGGCGGATGGCGTTCTTCAGCGACCGCTTTACCCGCTCCGAGTCACGATAGGAGCCCGTACCATAGACCTCCGCGAGGAACAGGGTGGCGAATGCATGGCTATACATACGGGATCCGTTGGCGCTGATAAATCCATTGGTAGCCGACACGCGGCCCATGACATATTCGAGAGCCTTCTC
>DODI01000261.1:0-6416 GCA_003509045.1 Planctomycetota bacterium
AACTCAGGCAATTTCACCCTGCACATGACGGCTGTGGTACCCCCGATTAACGACGACTGCGTCGATGCCATTGAGCTTGCCCACGGATCGAGGGTCGAGGGTACGAATGTCGATTCAAGTCGCCAGTTCACCACGCCCATCTGCGTGGACCGCTTCAGCACCGGCATCGTCTGGTACCGGTTTACCGGCACCGGCGGGCAGGTAGAGATCAGCACCTGTCACGAAGAGACCGAGCTGACCAGCCGCCTGTCGATCTACACCGGCTCCTGTGAAGAGCCGGTCTGCGTGGAAACCGAGGCCGATGTCTGCGGAGTCGACCAGGCTGTGCTGATCGTCCAGACGGAAAAGGCCCGGGAATACCTCGTAGCCGTAAGCGGCGGCGGAAGCGCGTTCGACGGAGATGTCACCATAGGCAGCTTCGTCATCACGATGACGGATCTCGAGGGCCCGCCCCTCGCGCCAGGCTGCATGGATGAAGCAGCCTGCAACTACGACCCCGACGCCAACGTCGCGGGAGAGTGCTCCTATGCTGATGATCCCTGTGAGGCGTGCATCGATGGGGTCGTCGTCAACATCGATGAGGACGGCGATGGAGTCTGCGAGGCCGCGGCCGGAACCAGCCTGCTCCCGGGAGATTTCAACTCCGACAGCAGTATCGATATTTCCGATGGACTCGCCCTGCTGGGCTATCTCTTCTCAGGCAACCGCGCGGCCCCCTGCGCCGACGATGGAGGAAACATCCTGGCCGGAGGAATCCAGCTGTCGGACTTCAACGGAGATGGCTCGCTCGATCTCTCCGACGCGATCTCTACCCTGAGATGGCTGTTCCTTGGTGGTCCTATCCACGCGCTGGGATCCAACTGCAGGATCTTCTCCGATTGTTCTGACGATGACACCTGCGCAACTCCCTGACGGGGAGGACTGTAAAAAACCGGCCGACAAATTCGGCCCGGGCCGGAACCTTCAACAGGTTCGAGCCTGGGCCGGTTTCATAAAAACTTCGAATTTGGCTGGCCGGTGGAGTGAATAATCCTTGCGGAGCCTCATAATAGATTTCCGGTTGGGGAATGGGCCCCAACCCTGCTCTCTCCAGGAACGCCAGGCCGTACCTGATCCCTAACCAGATCACAGAGTCACGAATGATTCATCTTTACAGGAGCAACAGGCTCGAAAAACTCTGCTCCGCGCTCAGCGAGGTGATACGGCAGCCCGCGGGATCACCGATCGTTCCGGAGACGATCGTGGTCCAGAGCCGCGGAATGGAAGACTGGCTGGCGATGGAGCTCTCGCGACGAGCGGGAATCTCAGCCAACGTAAACTATCCCTTCCCACATACCCTGATTGAACAGGCCTATGGCGCGATCGAGGGAGTGGACAGCGAAGACCGATGGCTTGGGCAGGGACAGCTGCTGTGGCGTCTGCTGGAAACAATCAACCGGGAGATCGCCAAACCGGAATTCAAAACCGTCCGCGAATACCTCGAGACCGACGAACAGGGAACGCGAAGCTACCAGCTGGCAAAAAATATTGCCGGGCTCTTTGACAATTATTCTCATTTTCGCCCCCGCATGGTTCTGGACTGGGACAATAATCCGGGAAGCGGCTGGCAGGCCTCTCTTTGGCACTCCATCATTTCCGCCTCCGGAAGCGCTCACCCTGCCATCATCGCCGGCAGGATCGAGTCTGCACTCAAATCCGGGAAGCTCAACCTGGAAGAGCTTCCACAGCGGGTATCACTTTTTGGAATCCCATCCCTCTCGCCCCTCTACCTCGACATCTTCGGGATGCTCTCCAACCACATCGACGTGCATCTTTTCCTCCTGAGTCCCTGCAGGGAATACTGGGCGGATATAGTCGACCTGGTGCGGCGTAAAAAGATCGCCCGCGAACAGGAGGAGACTGCGGAGGGGTTCTCTACCGATGACCTTCACATCGATATCGGCAACCGCCTGCTCTCTTCGCTCGGTCGAATCGGCCGGGAATTCCAGTTCCTGCTCGAAGATGAAGAATCTGTTCAATACGAAGAGAGCGGCCCCGATCTCTTCATCGAACCGGAACTGGAGACGGTGCTGTCCACCCTGAACTCCGACATCCTGAATCTCCGCAACCGGGGACGGAAGGCCGAAGACGAGCCCTCCCTGCCGGTTAACAGTGAAGATGACTCCGTTCGCATCCATTCCTGCCACAGCCCAATGCGGGAGGTAGAGGTTCTGCGTGACCAATTGCTCGATCTCTTTGAGAAGAACGAAAGCCTCGAGCCCAGGGACGTGCTGGTCATGCTTCCGTCGCTGGCGACCTACGCACCGTATATCGATGCCGTCTTCGGCAGCCGGGACAAGAACCGGGGCGTCCTTCCCTACGCCATCAGCGATGTTCGCGCGGCTGATGAGACTCCCGTTGTGGAGGCCTTCCTCGGCGTCCTCGAGCTGGCCTCCAGCAGGGCTACGACCGAGGACGTGATGGGAGTCCTGCAATCAGAATCCATCAGGAGCCGCTTCGAGCTGTCTTCCACGAATATCGAGACTCTTGAAAAATGGGTTATCGAGAGCGGGATCCGCTGGGGAATCGATGCAGAACACAGGAAAGAGCTCGGGCAACCGGCATTCGAAAACAACAGCTGGCGCTTCGGACTCGACAGAATGCTCCTGGGCATCGCCCTGCCCACAGGCGACCAGGACCTCTGGCAGGGCCGGCTTCCCTGTGAAATGATCGAGGGCTCCCCGGCTCTCCTCCTGGGAAAACTTTCCGGATACTGTGAAGCCCTCTTCGATATCTACCGGGAATTACGGCAGGAGCACACCAGCTCCGAATGGAGAGCGGTCCTGCTCAGCATCACCAGCGAGCTTTGCAGCCTGGAGGGGGATTACGCTCAGCAACACCAGGTGGTACGCCGGGCGATCGACAAGATCTGCGGCCAGGCCGAGGCGGCGGGCTTCGAAGAGACCATCGGCCTCGACATCATTCGTTCGCTTTTCAACGATGAGCTCGGAAGGCATAAAACATCACCCGGCCGAATGGGAACGGGGATCACCTTCTGCGCCATGGTCCCGATGCGAAGCATCCCCTTCCGGGTTGTCTGTCTCATGGGAATGAACGACCGCGATTACCCGAAGCCGGGCAGAGCCCTCGACTTCGATCTCACCAGGAGCCAGCCGCGAGCCGGCGATCGCTCCCTGCGGGAAGAGGACCGCTATTGTTTCCTCGAGGCCATCCTCTCCGCGCGAGAGAAGATGGTGATCACCTACTGCGGACAGAGTATCCGCGACAATAAGAAGCTGCCGCCCTCCGTAGTCGTCAGTGAGCTGCTGGATGCCCTGAGCGAAGGCTTTGACCGCAGTGGAAATGATGCCTCCCTGGATGAAAAGGAACGGCGCGAGCAGTGGATTGTCCACCACCCCCTCCAGCCCTTCAGTCCCCGCTACTTTGCCCCCGGGCACGCCGAGCTTTTCAGCTACTCCGATGGCTATTTCGAAGGAGCCCGGGCGCTGCATCAAGAGCCAGTAGAGCAGGAGCCCTTCTTCGCTGCCCCCCTGGAGAAGCGGTCCGACGAGGACAAGGTCCTCAGCCTCGATGCTCTCCTGAGATTCTTCCAATCACCCTGCAAGGCCTTTCTGCAAAACAGGCTGAATATCCTCCTGCTGCGCCAGGGGGGTGAAGTCGATCACCGGGAACCGATCGATCTCAACTTCCTCGAGCGCTACCAGGTGGGCAATACGATGCTCTCCCAGCTCATGGAGGACCGACCACTGGATGAAATCAGCGCCTTCTTCAGCGCCAGCGGCCTGGTCCCTCCCGGAGCTCCGGGAGCCTGCCTTGTCAGTGAACTTGCCGACGAGCTCGAACCTGTCGTCGCAGAGCTCAGAAAGATTCGGGCTGAAAAAGAGCTCGATGCACTGCGAATCGACCTGCCCATCGGCCGCTTCCGCCTGCAGGGAACGCTGGCGAACATCTATCCCCAGGCGCTCTTACGCTACGGCTATCAGCGCTTCAGAGAGGACCGCCTCCTGCGACTGTGGGTCGAACACCTCGTTCTCTGCGCGAGTGCAGCAGCTGGCTATCCGGGCTCCAGCAAGATGGCCTGCCGGAAGCCCAGGGGACCGGGGATGGAAATTCATCGGTTCACCGAGGTCGGTGAAGCAAAGCCGCTCCTCGCGGAACTCCTGGAGCTCTATGAGATCGGTCAAAACGAGCCTCTCCTCCTTTTCCCCAGGACCTCAGGCGCCTATCTCCAGCAACTGAAAAAAGCCGGGGACGATTCAGATGAATCCGCCAGCATCGCGCTTCAGAGAGCCCGGCGCGTATGGGAGGAAAAGAGCGGCGACGTGGAGCCTGAACGTGAAACCAATGTCTTCAGCCTGCTCTTCAGAGACGCGGACCCCCTGGCCGTCGACTATCCCGAAAAATTCGGGTTCCAGGGAAAGGAAAACTGCTTCGGAACCCTGGTAGGGAAGATCTTCACACCGCTGCTGGATCACCTGGGAGAAGGCGAATGACCCGCGCACTCGATCCGGCAACCATCACGCTTGACGGTATCCAGCTCATCGAGGCGAGCGCGGGAACCGGAAAGACCTATACGATCACCCAGCTCTTTATCCGCCTCCTGGTCGAAAAGAACCTCGAGATTGAAAACATCCTGGTGGCGACCTTTACAGAGGCCGCGACCTCCGAGCTGCGCGATCGCATCCGCTCCAAGCTACGCGAGGCCCTGGAGGTTTTCGAACACGGTGGAAGCACCGACCCGTTCTTCAAATCTCTTCTCGAACGGGTCGATGCGAAAAAAGCCCTCACAGCCATCGACCTGGCGCTTGAGTCCTATGACCTGGCCGCGATCCATACCATCCACGGTTTCTACAAGAGGATCCTCAGCGAGAACGCCTTTGAGAGCGGGGTTCCATTCGACAGCGAAATCGTCAAGAACATGGATCCCCTCATCGAAGAGGTCGTCAATGACTTCTGGGTCGCCCGGGTTTATGACGAAGACCTGCTGATCGTAAAATACCTGCGCGAACAAAAACTCAGCCCGAAGGCCCTGAAGAAGCTGGCGAAGAAGATCCGCGAGAGATCCGAAGCGGACATCCTCCCGGAACGCGCAGAGCTGCCGGCAATGCCGGATCCCGAGGACAGGGAAGCAGCCTACCGCGAATGCCGAAGACTCTGGCTGGAAGAAACCGAAGCCGTCAAGGCGATCCTGCTCGCTGAAAATACGGATCTGCACAGAAACAAGTACCGGCTGACATCGCTGGAAAAATGGTTTACAGAGCTGGATGGTTTCTTCGAAGCCGATACCTGTTCCGCTTTTGAGCTGCCCGGCAATTTCTATAAATTCACCCCCGCCGGACTTGACGATGGTCTGAAGCCCAAGGCGAAAGAGGCGGGCGCCGAGCCGCCCTCCCACCCATTCTTTGAAGCCTGCGAACACCTCGATGAGGAAACCCGGACTCTCTGCGATGCCCTGGATTCCCGTGTCCTCGAATTGAAACAGGAGCTCTCCGATGCGGTTCGTGCTGAGCTGCCCCGGCGAATGAGGGAGCGGGGCCTGATGGGGTTTGACGATATTCTCAGAGATCTCGACCAGGCATTGCAAGGCGATCGCGGGACGCGCCTGGCCGAGACCATCTGCGGCCATTACCATGCGGCGCTGATCGATGAATTCCAGGACACTGACCCTGTGCAGTACAGGATCTTCCAGACGATCCAGGCCGTCGGCAAGCTGCCGGTGTTTTTTATCGGGGACCCGAAACAGGCCATCTACAGCTTCCGGGGAGCCGACATCTTTGCCTACCTGGATGCCGTCGCGGATGCGGGCGACAACATCAACACGATGAAAACCAACTGGCGCTCCGACCCTGAGCTGGTCGGAGCCATCAACACTCTCTTCGGAACGCGGGAGAACCCTTTCCGGCTCGAGGCGATCTCCTACCAGGAGGTCTCCGCTGCCGACCAGCGGAAAAACGAGTTGACCATTGATTCCCACAACGCCTCGGGAATCGACATTATCCGGTTCGACTGTGAAAAGGAGGCCCAGCAGGGAAAGGCGAAGATCTCTGGACCAAACGCGAACGACAGAATCGCCAGGCAGCTTTGCAGCAGCATCTCCTCACTGCTCGAGAAAGACACCCTCCTGGATGGACGGAAGGTACGGGCGGGCGACATCGCCGTGCTGGTCAGAACGAGTCCGCAGGCACGTGATGTACAGGAGGCGCTGCGGAACGTCAACATTCCAAGCGTCGTCAGCGGCGGCGGCAACATCTTCCACACCCCCGAGCTCCACGAACTCTACCTCTGGCTCCAGGCCATCACGGACCCCTCGAACGATGGAAAGCTGCGCGCCGCCCTCAGCACCTCCCTGCTGGGCCTCAATGCCGCCCGGATCGACAGCCTCGAAAACGACGAACATGCCTGGGACCAGTGGATCG
>DODI01000259.1:0-3450 GCA_003509045.1 Planctomycetota bacterium
GCCCATAGCTCAATTGGATAGAGTACCGGTCTACGAAACCGGGGGTTCCAGGTTCGAGCCCTGGTGGGCGCGCCATTTATTCCGCAGGGGCCTCGTGGTGAAAGTCATGAGACCCCTGTTTTTTTCCTGAGCGGCGAACCGGAAGTGACCTATAGGACGAGCGTATGCAACTTACCCGGAAACCTGACACCGGCACCCCTGAGCTGAACTTCATCCCTTCCGACTTCGATCCCGCCGACCTCGACAGCCTGAGGGAGCGGGTCGACGCTCTCCTTGCCAGATCGGTCGAAACCGCAGGGGAGCTCGAGAGCTTCCTCCGGGACTGGAGCGAGCTCACCTCGACAGTCGAGGCTGAAAATGCCCGGCGCTATATCGCCAAGACCTGCGACACGGTCGACGAGGTGATCAAGGACAGCTTCCTCTCCTACCAGCGTGAGGTGGTTCCCCTCTACAGCGAGCTCAATGACAACCTCGACCGCAAATACCTGGCCAGCCCCGCCCGCCCAAGCCTCCCCGACCGCTACGAGCTCTTTGACCGGCGGCGCAAGACGAAGGCCGAGCTCTTCCGGAAAGAAAATACCCGGCTCGAGACAGAGGACACCGAGCTCCACGCGAAATACATGGAAATCCAGGGAGCCATCACGGTCGAAATTGATGGAGAGACCCTCACGCCCCAGCAATGCTCCGCGCTGCTTGAAAAACCTGACCGGGAGCTTAGAGAGAAAGCCTTCAGAAAGCTGGCGGAACGCCGCCTGCAGGACAGGAACAAGATCGAGGAGCTCTTCGACCAGCAGCTCTCCATCCGCCACCAGGTAGCCCTCAACGCCGGCTATGAAAATTACCGTGACTACAGGTTCCAGGAGCTCTGTCGTTTCGACTACGGTCCCGGAGATTGCGCGGCCTTCCACACCGCCGTGGAGGAGATTGTCATACCCGCGGTCGGTGAGCTCACCCGCAAGAGGACCGAGAAGCTCGGTATCGACTTCCTGCGTCCCTGGGACCGGGTGGTCAGTCCTTTCGGACGGCCTCCCTGCACTCCATTCACCACTGAGCGGGAGTACATCGAGAAAACGCAGGCTCTCTTCCGTGCGGTCGACCCCATCTTCGAAAAAGAAT
This sequence comes from Planctomycetota bacterium, assembly GCA_003509045.1. Taxonomy (GTDB): domain Bacteria; phylum Planctomycetota; class UBA8108; order UBA8108; family UBA8108; genus UBA8108. The sequence goes on from DODI01000259.1 coordinate 1,117, forward strand.
TCGATATCCTCGACCGCAACGGATTGCTCGACCTCATGAGCCGGCCCGGGAAGGCGCCCGGCGGCTATATGTACTCCATCGAGGACATGCGGCTGCCCTTCATCTTCTTCAATGCGGTGGGGACTCATTCCGATATCCAGACCCTGCTCCATGAAGGAGGCCACGCCTTCCACACCCTCGCGACCAGGGATGAGCCGATTGGTGACTACCGTTCGGCGCCTATGGAATTCTGCGAGGTCGCCAGCATGAGCATGGAGCTCTTCGGCCTCGAACGAATCGATGAGATCTATGATCCTCACGACTCGCGCGAGCACAAGTACCTGCAGCTTGAGAGCATCGTCGATCTCTTCGGCTGGGTCGCGACCATCGATGCCTTCCAGCACTGGCTCTACACCAACCCCGGCCACTCCCGACAGGAGCGTAGAGACGAGTGGGTCGAGCTGGCCTCACGCTTCTCGCCTCATATCGACTGGAGCGGCATGGAGGACCACTTCGCCTACCTCTGGCACAGGCAGGGGCATCTCTTCTCACAGCCCTTCTACTATATCGAATACGCCATCGCCCAGATCGGCGCGCTGCAGGCCTGGCTGGCCGAGGGCAGGGATCACGCCGGAACGGTGAGAAAATACCAGGAAGCTCTCGCCCTCGGAGGCAGCAGGAGCCTGCCGGCGCTCTTCGAGACGGCCGGCCTGCGCTTCGCTATGGGGTCGGACATCCTGAACGAGATCATCCCGGCGGTCATGAAACGCATAGGCGAGCTCGACGCGGACGCGGAATAGAACACAGGCTGGAACATCGCGTCGCTCAGCCCTCCCCACCCTGACCTCGCCCCCTATACCAGCCAGCTCCGGCAATCCCCCCGGACGCAGAGCCTCGCCTATTTACCTTCGCGAAACTGTACGACACTGCCATTTTTGAGTGACAGGTAGAGCTTGCCGCCTGCGACGGCAAAACCATCAAAGACCGGGGGCGAGGGAAGCTTCAACTGGGAGAGCTTCTTCCCATCGCTTCGCCGGGCGCTGTAGAGAACCCCTCCGCCTGCTCCCTGCCAGGCTGCCAGCGCCTTCTCCGCATCCTTGAGAACCAGCGCCTGCTGCCCGGTCTTGCCGGCGGCCTTGAACACGTCGGGAGGCCCCGCCAGAAACACCGCGTCCCTGGTCACCGCCAGCGAGGTCGCCAGCAACGGCACCTCGGAGGTCCATTGGTAGGTCAACGGCTTCAGCGCGGGCGTCTTCTTCCTGGGTTGCTTCCTGCGTTTTCCCTTCCGGTCAACGGAAGGCTTCGCTGGCTTCTTCACCCTGGCTGGAGATACCGAAATGGGCCTGCTGCGATCATAGGCGTAGAGCTGGTATTTCTCTCCACCGCGCCACTGGCCGGTATTTCCCCCAGCGTAGCGGTCGCGGGCGAAACCGTAGATCGCCTTGTCATCGTAGGAGAGAATCCTCCCCGAAGGCACCCGGTTGCCGACCTTCCACCAGCCGCTCCAATGAGACTGGAACTCGTTGTGCAGGACCCAATAGGCACGATGCCACCAGGTGTCGTCGAGGAAGCCCAGGGGCGAGAAGAGATGTACGCCGCCCTCGCTCTCAGAGCCGCTCTGAAAATCAAGCTTGCAGTGACGAATGTAAACGTCCTTTCCGTCTTCCAGGAGGATATCGTTCAGCAGTCCTCTCACGTCGCGCCCTTTCTCACCGGGCTGCTTACCGTCAGGCCCGGGAGAATAGACAGTGGCCTCCGAGATCAGCGCCCCTGTGGCTGCGTCGAGTCTACAGAGTCGAAGTCCTCCATCTACATAAGATGAACGTCCGGCGGCAAACATCACCTTGCCGTCGCTCACCAGCACGCTTCCATGCACCGGCCAGGCCGATTCGAGCTGGCCGCGCACGAAGATCCTGCGGTCAGCCGGGGCTCCCAGAAAGCGCCAGGCGAGCTCTCCGTCTTCAGCGCGCAGCGCGTAGACCCAGCCATCGGCCGACCCGAAATAGACCCCGCCGCGGTAGATCGTCGGGGGCGTATCGATCCGTCCGCCGGCGATGTATTTCCAGAGAGGTTTGCCCGTCTGCGCATCGAGGCAATAGACCGTGTGCCGATCCACCGCCGCTACGTAGACCCGGCCGGCGGCGGCTGAAAGGCTCGACAGCTTGCCGCCAATCTCTCTGCTCCAGCCGGGCTCGAGCTCCGCCGGGACAACGGAATTCACCAATCCGCTGCGGGCCGGGTTCCCGCGATAGGTCGGCCAGTCGGCCGGCTCTTTGCGAACCTTCCCGCCCTCAGGCTCCGCGCCGCTCTTCGCCAGAGACTGCCACGCGGAGCCCTTCTCCAGCAGGACTTTTC
>DODI01000359.1:0-5230 GCA_003509045.1 Planctomycetota bacterium
CCTGCTGGTCAGGGATGAGCGCGGGATGTACCCGCCCCTGCAAGCCGGGCCTCAAATTGTCCTCTGCTCAATGGGGCTGCCGGCTGAGAAGGTCTTCTCTGTTGCCGAAGCTCTCAGGGCACAAGGACTCAGGGTCGAGATCTACCCGGAACCGGCCAAGCTCGGCAAGCAGCTCCAGTACGCGGACAGCCCCGGGGTAAAGGCTCCCTGCGCCGCAATTATCGGAGAAGACGAGCTCGCACAAGGAACCATCACCCTCAAGGCGCTCGAGAGCGGCGCGCAGGAAACCATCCCGGTCGAAGAGGTTGCAAAGAACCTCGATGCCCTGCTCGAGAAACCTTCCCCGACTGACCTGGATCAGGAATCCGGGAAATAAAACAGGGTGTAATAGACGACCGGGTGCAGGACAGCTTCGCCGCCCCTGGACTTGATGCCGGGAACCTTCAGCTCGTGGACATGCCCCTCCTGCAGGCCCTCGATTTCGAGGTATACGGATTTACCGTCCTTGCCCGGGGTTGCGCTGAGGATCTTAGGCGTGGTCCTGTCCACCTCCGGGCTGCCGTAATTGGACTGGTAAATATAGGTGTAGGTCTGGAGGCTGTAGGATTCAAGAGCCGACACCGTTGCCGGGTCGACAGGCTTGGTGAAGGTCAGCTCGAAGCCCTTGGGGCGAACCCGCATCTCATGGATTTCAAAGGGAACCTCGCCGGTCCAGACAAGACGCTCAAGGGCGAAAGGCTTACCGCCACGGGCACCCCATCCCCTGGCAGTTCCGCCAATAAACATAGATCCGTCGGGGATCTGCGTCATGGGGACATTGCCTGATTTAAATCCTGACTTGAAAGGGAAGCAGACGCCCTGGTAGCGCCCCTTGACCTTCTCGAGGAAGACCCTCATGACAATGCTCTGCCCCTGGTCGGAAACAAACATCTGCTTGTCAAAGGGTCCGAATTTTCCGCCGGATCGATCGGTGCAGATCCCGCTGGCCGACTTGCCCATCTTGTTATGCGGGAAGAAGACCGCGGGATTGATGAGCTCCGGGATTTTCTTCATCTCGATGTGCCAGCGGCCGCCGCTCTTCGGATTCGGAGGCCGCTTGCCCATATTGGGAGCCTGGTCGTACCACTTGTTTCCTTCAGGGTTCCCCATGAAATGCTTCGGCCTGAGATGGCGCAGGATGCTCGTTCCATTCCAGGTCCCCTGGTTGTCCGTGTAGAAAAGATCTCCTGCGTCATTGCGACCAATTCCTCCGGGAGACCTGATCCCGCTGCACATCGGAACCATCTTTCCATCGGCCGACACTTTCACGCTCCAGCCTCGGAACAGATGCTGGCTGTTGAAGGAGCCCGTCAGGCAGAGGACCACCCAGATATTCCCCTCATCATCAAACTTCGAGCCGAAGGCGTATTCATGGTAGTCTCCGCCGATCTCCCAGCCGTCACTGACAACCTCAAAAATATCCCCCCGGTCGTCGCCATCGACATCCTTGATGCGGGTGATCTCGCCGCGCTGGGTTGCGTAGAGCCAGTCTCCCCTCCTGGCAAGCCCAAGCACCTCGTGAAGACCGCTGGCGTAGAGTGAATATTCCGAGCGGTAGGGCGGCAGCTCGAGGGCGTTTTCGATCATCCAGATATCCCCGATACGAGTCGAGACGAAGATCCGGCCCTTCTCATCGTATTCGATTCCGCCAGGCTCAAACTGGACGCCATCCGGCAAGGGAAGCGTGACGATACGATAGTACTTGTCTTCTTTCGTCTTCGGGAAATCCCCATCCAGCTGGTATTCCAGCAAGGCGTTTATTCTCTCGCCGGGAACATCGTGGGCATCGAGCGTGGCCTTGCGTGTCTCCTCGCGAGTGGATCGCCTGGCGTACTTCAGCTCGGCTGGCGGGTCGCCAGCAAAACCGGAGGTGGCGCACGCAACTATAAGAACAAGTGGCAGAAGATTTTTTAATTTCATGGAGGGTTCTCGATTGAAGGGGGCGCTGGAGGGTCCTGCGGAGGAGTGATTCATTACCATGAGATTCTCTCCTCAATTCGAGCCTTGCCCTTGTCCAGTGAGACAGAGACAAGGAGCTCCTGCTTCCCGCCTGAATTCCTGACAACGGCCTTGCACCCGGGTGACAGGCCGAAAGACACCGTCAGCTTCCCATCGATCCTGTACCCTCCGCTCGCCAGGGCCTCAATGCTCCCGGCGGCCGCCCGGAACCACAGGTTCCCCGAGCTTTCGGCAGCTTCAACCGACAGCACCCTCTCAAAGGTGACCAGCCCCTTGCTCTCTACAGGGACGGGGAAGTCCTCGATCTTAACGCCGCCGAAGGAGTAGAAGAAAGAGGGTCTGCGTCTCTTGTCAAGACGGTACCCGCCCATCTTGAAACCAGCCTTCTTGCCGTAATCGCCCGGCCAGGGGCTCTCGGCATTCTCGAGTAGCGCAAATGGAGCCCCCTCCACGAGCTTCAGAACTTCCTGCCCGAGAGGTCCCTGGTAGCCCTGCCCGCGTCCATTGCGGTGCCGGGAGGCATCAATGAAGCCGCCCTTCCAGATCATGGCAATTCTCTGGGAATTAGCATCGTAGGCCAGGTTGACCTCTTCGGGGTAGCCCACCCCGATCGCGCGAGCTCCACCCCCCTGGATAAAATGCCTGTAGACCAGAGGCTCATCATCCGGAATTAATTCATTGCCTACCTTCCTCAGGCCGGAAGGAAGCTTCGAGCTCTTCCCCTTGGAGAGATAGGCCCAGATCGCCTCAACCTGGGCATCGGTCTTCCCGTCCAGGATCTCCGCGCGCACCGCTTTCCCTTCCGGCCAGAACTGGGGCATTCGAGTCCCGGGCTTGGCTTTTTGCGGATCCAGCAGGAACCCTACGAACCAGTCCTTCCGCACCCTCCTGGTCATCTGGGTAAGGTCGGCGGCAGGAATTCCAAGCGACTTGTAGCTACCGTAAATATGACAGGTGACGCAAGAGAGCCCCTTGTTGCCGACAAGGGTTCTCCCGGGCCGGATAAGATCGAGGTTTGGAGGAGCCTCTTCCTTTTCCGCCCCACCAAGATCGACGGAGGTAAGAAGCCGGCCCAGCTCTCCGACATTGGCTTCACCGAATTGAGGCATTCGTGTTGCCATGTATGGCCTGATGGCCCCCTTGCTGGTCAGGACCCCGCTCAGCCAATCTGCCCGCAGCTTTGCCCCCACCCCATCCAGGTGCGGAGGAACACGAGCTTCATCTCCCATGTCGACTTCCATGGATGGCTTGAAGTAATCGTACCGCCGGTTGCTCGGCCCCCCGATTCCGCCGCGCTCATGGCAGCCATAGCAATTGTGGGCCGACAACGACCTGTGTACGAGCTCTTTGCCTCCCACTGGGCCGCCCGGCCCCTTCTCCACGACCTTGCGCAGCGCCGCCCTCTGGGTAACGCTGAATGCATAGCTCGGGGCCGACGCCGGCGGCTTGTCGGCAAGGCAGCCGGCGGCGCCCTTGCCTCGAAGCTGGGCAAGTGGAGCGGCTCGGACCCCGGAGGGGATCTCGGCCAGGCCATGCCCAAGTGAGTGGCAGGAGGCGCAATTTTCACCAAACAGCTTTCGCCCTCTCGCGGAGCGGGCGGGATCCACCTTCAGCTCTTCGATGCCGACGGGCTTCATTGCCTGGCCAACATGGCTCAGGACAGAGGACGGGACATTCCTTTTTTTAATGCCGGGCCCCTGGTAATAAACCGCGAAAACGTAGGGGCCGCCTACGTTGAAATAAATCACCTTGATGGGATGCTTGCCGGCGGTGAGCTCGATGTCGCCCCCTCTCTCCTGGCCGCCGTGGACGCCATCGTTGTCGACCACCTGCTTGCCCCCGATATAAAGAGCAGATCCATCATCTGTCTTGGTGAAAAACCTGTACTTGCCCGGCTTTTCGATCTTGATCAGCCCCGTATAGACAAAGGCCATGTTGGCGTTCCTGTCCTTGGGGGTCAGGGTAAACCTGTTAACAGTCCCACGCTTCTTTGGCAGCAGCTTCTCGATATCAGCGACCTTGGACTGCCCCCCCGTATGATAATACTTGTAGCTGAGGCCGGGCAGCGCCTTGGGCTCTTCACCATCGCTCTTCAGCTGTTCGCGAAGAAGATAGATGGCGATCGCGGTGGCCTCCGCCCTGTTCAGGTTCAACGAGGGCATCCTCCCTGAAGGCCGAACCGAGACTGGATCGAGCAGGAAGGCCGCCAGCTGCCCGGCAGTGGTCTTGCTGGACAGGTCTCCGAGTGGAACAGAAGGGTGCTCCCCCTTCTTGCCCTGGGCCTTAGCCCTGGCCTGTCGGAGGATTTCATCGGCCGGGCTGCCGGGCTTGCCTTTCCCGGCTGGTTCCTGCGGTTCGTGGCAGGCGACGCAACCAACACGATGAAAAAGACGGCGGCCGGTTTCGAGCAGGTATCCGTCCGCCTCGATTCCGACAGATTTGACACCGGACCGCAGGGAAGAAAGAAAATGAACCAGGTCCTCAACAGCTTCCTTGCGGGCGTCTTTCCCCAGTCCGTGTAAAGGAGTCGGCATCTGGGTTCCAGGTTTCTGCGCCTGGGGGTCTGTAAGGAAGGCACGAAGGTAGTTGGGCGTGATCCTGTCCCCGACATGTCCGAGCAGCGGAGGCTGCTTGACGAACAGCCCCTCCTTTGTCTTTTCGCCCGCCTGGTGACACCCAACGCAATTCAGCTCACCGAGCAGCAGCTCTCCCTCCGAGAGACCTCCGGCAGAGAGCCCCGGGCTTGTAACAAGATGTGAGGGGTCCGCGCAGAAGAGGGCTGAGGGGCAAATGAGCGCGCGCAGAAAACAAGCCAGTAACATTAAGCAGGGGACAGCGAGGCCTGTCCCGAATGTTTTTAGATCAGGCATTGAAATGCGTCTTTCTCTTGCTGGTGGAACAGGCAGGGGGTGATTAAAACAAGGTGGGCTTAGGTTCGCTGCAACCATTCAAGAGGGACGCGCCTCGCTTGATTTCTTGACAGTGACAGCGGCCGCCGCTCCAGAGCTGGAGCCCATCAGGATCGCCAGCCACCTGGTGTCTTCGCGTACATTCAGGGCTATCTTTACAGCGACCGTCAGCGGCACGGACAGGAGCGCGCCTCCAAGACCGAGGACTGAGCCCCAGAAGGCAAGTGAAAGAAAAATAACCAGCGCCGACAGTCCCAGCCCGCGCCCCATCAGGCGAGGCTCGAGTACATTGCCGAGGCCAACGTTCAGGGCAGCGTAGCCGG
>DODI01000373.1:0-5989 GCA_003509045.1 Planctomycetota bacterium
CTCCCCACTTTGGTGAGCACTGGGCCCAATACTGGCTGGACCTGGTGCGGTTTGCCGAGACCAAGGGGCATGAGGCTGACTACCCGATCCCGGAGGCCTGGCGGTACAGGGACTATGTCATCAGGGGGTTCAATTCCGATGTGCCGTATGATCAGTGGATCATCGAGCACCTTGCCGGCGATCTAGTCAGGTCTCCCCGGATTGACCCCGAGCTCAGGACGAATGAGTCCATCCAGGGGACAGGCTTCTGGCACCTGGGGGAGGCAACCCATTCGCCTGTCGATATTCGCGGTGAGGAAGCTGAACGCATCCATAACCAGATTGATGTTTTCTCAAAGACCTTCCTCGGGCTGAGCATTGGCTGCGCCCGCTGTCACGCGCATAAATTCGATGCGATCTCGCAGGAGGACTATTATGCGATGTACGGGTATATCCAGAGCTCCGGGTTCCAGCTGGCAGATGTGCTCGAGCCTGCGCGGAAGAAGGAGCTCGCCGAGGCGCTCCTGGGCCTGCGCGAGACCGAAGCCCGAAAAATAAACGACTCATTCGCCAAGGGGAAGCGGGCCCAGTTCGAGCGACTCCCGGAGTACCTGGCGGCTGCCGCAGATGTCCTGAAGCTTGGTCCTCTGGCGGGCGCGCCGGCGGGAGACTCCTCTGATGTTGTCTTCGAAGATTTTGAAAAACCCGGCTATGCCGGCTGGATTGTGAAGGGCCTGGCCTTTGGAGTCGGGCCGCGCAACCAGGCGAACCTTCCCGATCACCAGGGCGACGTGGGGGCCAGGGGTAAGGGGTTTGTGAATTCCCATTCCTACGCGGTCAAGGGGAAGGTCCATGTCGGGGATGGGTTCATCGGCAGTATGCACTCTCCGCATTTCAAGATTGAGCGGCGTTTTATCAATCTCCTGGTCGGCGGGGGCTCACATAAGAACAGCACCTGTGTTGACCTGGTTGTAAATGGAAAGCCGGTAGCGTCAGTCGTCGGGCCGAATTCAAACAGGATGGTCGCTCGTTCAATCGATGCTAGCGCCTGGGTCGGAGCCAGGGCGCAGCTGAGGATCCTGGATAACGCCAAGGATGGCTGGGGCAATATCGGGGTTGATCATATTGTCTTCAGCAATACGGCGGCAACTGGCCCGGCTGAGGCCGGTGACGATGCGGGGCTGGCCGGCAGGATCGTCGAGGTCGCCGGCAAGCGGAAGATTCAGCAGGATGTCCTGCGGAGAGTTGTGGCTCATGTTGAGAGAGCGAAGAAGGATGTCCACGACCCGCTCCACGCTTTCTCAAAGCTCTGCGCGGCCGAGAACAGCCAGGCTGCTGCAAAGGTGCGAGATTCGGTTGTCGATCAATTGCGCCGCGCGGAGGCAGAACACCAGGCTCGCCTGGCGGCTAAGAAGGTGGTCAGCAATGTGAAAAACGGAGAACGAAACTACACGAAGGTTGAGAGGGAGTGGGCTGAGCGAGAGGATCTGGTCGTGGACTATGATGATCCGGGGGCAGAGGGATGGATCGTTAGCGGCTATCGCTTTGGCGCCGGGCCTCTGCGCCGGGGCCAACTGCTCATCGGCGATGAGGGGCGACCCGTGAAAGAATATGTAGAGGTTGGGCGGGCCGATGCGGACGAGGCGTCACGGAAATTTTACGGCATGTTGCGCACTCCGACCTTTAAGGTTGTCGGTGACACCCTGTGGTACAGGGTGAGGGGGAGCTGCGAGGCCTTCCTCGCAGTTGATTCTCACAGGACGGTTCATGGGCCCCTTCACGGAGGGGTCAGGAAGAGGATCAAGGGAGCTGCGAACACCTGGCGCTGGCATTCGCATCCCGTCCGGAATTATCTCGGGCATCGAATTCATATCGAGTTTTCTAATTTCAGCGACAACTTCGCCGTGGCCCGGGTTGAGTTCAACGCAGGCACTCCTGTTGATGGGTCTCCCGTCAACCAGGTGGTGCTGAAACATATTGCCGGGCTGAAGGAGCTCAGCATAATGGGCGTGGCAGTGGCCTTTTCGAAGCAGTTGATAGCCAGCATGGAAGCCCTGGGCTCTGGAGCTTCCGGAGTGGAGGGCAGAGGAGGCCATGCGCGTCTCCTGAACTGGGCGATCGGGCGAGAAGACATGCTCGAGGCGCGTAGGCCTGGAGATCTTGAGAGGCTTGTCGCTGACTACAGGAAAAGCAGGTCAGAGCTGGAGAAGGCCATTCCCGGCACCCTCAGGACCCTCGCCCTGCTCGATGGAAGCGGCGAAAATGAGCCCCTGCATATACGCGGGAATCACAAGAACAGGGCCAGGGAAAACGTACCGAGGTCAATACTCACCGCGCTGAGAAATCCCAGCGAAAAGCCAGGCGGCCAGGCCAGGGGCAGCGGCCGCCTCGAGCTTGCCGAGAGGCTCGCTGATCGAAAGAATCCCCTGGTGGCTCGTGTCATGGTCAATCGAGTTTGGCATCATCTCTTCGGCCGCGGCATTGTCGAGTCCTGCGATGACTTCGGAGTGATGGGGGCGCCGCCGTCTCACCCCGAGTTGCTTGACTGGCTTGCGCATCATTTCATGGAGAACGGCTGGTCTGTCAAGAATCTCATCCGGACCATCCTGTTGTCGAGGACCTATGGCATGTCGAGCGCCCCCCAGGCGCGCGGCAGCGATCTCGACCCGCAGAACAGGCTGTTTCACAGGATGGGGATCATGAGGCTTCCGGCCGAGGCCATCCGCGACAAGGTCCTCGCCGTTTCCGGTCGCCTTGACCGCAGGCTCTTCGGTAAAGGAGTCATGGTTCACATCACCGAGTTCATGCGCGGAAACAGGAGCCCGGGAGGTAGCGGTCCGCTTGATGGTAACGGGAGAAGAAGCATCTATACCGAGGTCAGGCGCAACCACCTGCCGTCCATGTTGCTTGCGTTTGATCGGCCGGTTCCGTTCATGACCATGGGGAAAAGGGTGCTGTCTAACTCTCCGGCCCAGGCGCTGATTCTTCTGAACGATCCGTTTATTCATCAGCAGGTCGACATCTGGTCCAAGCGACTGCTTGCCCAGGAGGGCCTCGACGACAAGGCGTTGCTCGCGCAGGCCTACAACGAAGCCTTTCAGCGATCTCCCCGCGACGGGGAGATCGCTGCCGCGCTTCAGTTTATAGCTGCGCAGGGAAAGCTATATGACAAGGATTCCCGCCAGCTGGCCTGGAGAGATCTCCTTCACACGCTGATGAACGTCAAAGAGTTTATCTTTATCAATTAGAGCGGTTTCACCGCAAGGTTCGCCAGACAATGCATTGCCGAAGATATCTTGAGAGCCAGGTTACCCGCCGCCAGATGCTGAGGAACAGCTCCGTAGGTTTCGGCGCTCTCGCGCTGGATATGTTGATGGAGCAGGAGTGCGCCGCCGAGACCGAAGGGCCCCTCGCGCCCCGGAACACTCATTTTGCCGCGAAGGCCAAGAGCATCATCTTTCTGTATATGGACGGAGGTGTCTCCCAGGTAGACAGCTTCGATCCGAAGCCGCGGCTCAACAAGGAGCATGGAAAGCCCTTCAGCCTGAAGATGGAGCCAACTCAGTTCAACAACATCGGGACGGTTTATCGATCCCATTGGGGCTTCAAGAAATACGGTCAATGCGGGATGGATGTCAGCGGACTTTTCCCTCATATCGCCACCTGCGCGGACGACCTTGCGCTCGTTCGTTCTATGACGGCGCCCTTTTCCGAGCACAATACAGCCAACTTTTTCCTTCATACAGGTTTTGGCGTGCAGGGCCGCCCTAGCATGGGGGCCTGGGCGACCTACGGCCTCGGGAGCGAATGCCGCGATCTTCCAGGCTATGTCGTGCTCAATGGCGGTCTGATTCCTTCCGGCGGCATGGACAACTTCAACAGCGGTTTTCTTCCAGCGTCCTACCAGGGCTCGATTTTCAAGGCCGGGAACAAGCCCCTGGCCAACATTCGCCGCCGGGAAGCCAGCGTGGACATCCAACGCTCCAAGATAGCGCTTATGAAGAAGCTGGACTCTGGCGGTCTTGAAAATATTGGACGGGTCGACAAGCTGGAGTCGGCGATTGCCAATTATGAAATGGCGTTTCGTATGCAGGCTGCCGTTCCGGAACTCGTTGACATCAAGGGAGAGGGCAAGAAGATCCGGGAGCTATATGGTCTCGAATCTTCTTATGGGCCGACCCGCTCTTATGGTCTTCAGTGCCTGATCGCAAGGCGGATGGTCGAGAAGGGCGTACGCTTCATTGAATTGACCTGTCCCCGAATTTCCGGAAATGACAGGTGGGATGCTCACGGCAATATCCGGAAAAATCATGGCGACAATGCCCGCGCGGTCGATCAGCCGATAGCCGGATTGATCAAGGATCTCAAGCAAAGGGGCATGCTTGATTCCACCCTGATCGTCTTCACCGGGGAGTTTGGCCGGACTCCGTTTGCCCAGGGCAGCAATGGACGGGACCACAGTCCTTTTGGTTTCTCTCTCTTTCTGTGCGGCGGCGGAGTCAGGGGCGGCGTCACCTACGGGGCAACGGATGATTACGGGTATCGCGCGGTTGAGAACAAGTGCGAACTTCACGACCTGCACGCGACGATGTTACACCTGGCAGGGATGGATCATAAGAGGCTCACCTATCGCTTCAGCGGGCGCGACATGCGACTGACCGATGTTCAGGGAAACGTGCTGCACGACATCGTTTCCTGAGCCGAGGGGGCCCCAGAGCCGGTTTGCGCCGCCCGGCGGGTTCCTGCAATCGCTTGCCCGCCGGGGACGGTTCTGGCAGTATGTGTGGCTCGCGGATTTATCAACCAAACAGCAAGAGACCAGGGATATGTCAGCATTTCCAGAAATCGAAAAAATCGCTTACGAGGGGCCGGATTCAAAAAATCTCCTGGCCTTCCATCACTACAACCCTGACGAGGTCGTAGAGGGCAAGACGATGCGCGAGCATCTTCGTTTCAGCGTCGCCTATTGGCATACCATGCGGGGGGCCGGAGCCGATCCTTTTGGCGTGGGAACCGCAATCCGTCCCTGGGAGGCTGAGAGCGATTCTGTAGAAAACGCCCTCAACCGGGCCCGGGTGGCTTTCGAGTTCATGGAAAAGCTTGGCGTCGACTTCTATTGCTTTCATGACAGAGATGTCGCGCCTGAAGGAGCGACCCTTGCCGAGTCAAACTCCAACCTTGACCAGGTCGTGGCTCTCCTGAAGGAAGAGCAGGAGCGGACGGGGATCAAGCTGCTGTGGGGGACGGCAAATCTCTTCAGCAACCCGCGCTATGTTCACGGAGCAGCCACCAGTTGCAACGCCGATGCCTTCGCCTATGCAAGCGCCCAGGTGAAGAAGGCGATCGAGGTTACCAAGGAGCTTGGGGGAGAAAATTACGTTTTCTGGGGAGGCCGGGAAGGCTACCAGAACCTCTACAATACCGACCTCAAGCGAGAGGTCGATCACCTTGCGGCCTTTATGCACCTAGCTGTGGCCTACGCCAAGGAGATTGGTTTTGATGGACAGTTTCTCTTCGAACCGAAACCCAAGGAGCCCACAAAGCACCAGTATGATTTTGATTCCGCCAATTGCATCAACTTCATAAGAAGCTACGGCCTCGAGGATCATATCAAGCTGAACATCGAGACCAACCACGCGACTCTCGCCGGCCATACGATGGAACATGAGCTTGAATACGCTGGAAGCCAGGGTTTCCTGGGCTCCATTGATGCCAATACGGGCGACCTGCTGCTTGGCTGGGACACCGACCAGTTCCCCACGGATATCTACCTGACGACTCGCTGCATGCTCTCTATTCTCAAGTATGGGGGTCTCGTTCCTGGAGGGATCAACTTCGATGCAAAGGTCCGGCGCGAAAGCTTTGAGCCGGTCGATCTTTTTCACGCCCATATTGGCGGGATGGACGCCTTCGCCCGCGGCCTCAAGATCGCCGCGGCAATCCGCGCCGATGGTCGCCTCGCGGAATTCGTCAGGAACCGCTACCGCTCATGGGACACCGGTATCGGCAA
>DODI01000493.1:0-15404 GCA_003509045.1 Planctomycetota bacterium
GCTCTGCCGCCGCCCGCTCCGCCTTCGCCTGCCAGCGCCTCATCTTCGATCGGCAGGGCCAGGCGTTTTGAGGCCAGCAGGGGGACAAGGGTGGTGAATTTTCGTACCACTGGCTGGCCATTCCGTTCGTTCAGCTCATCACCGGTACCGGAGTAGATTTCCAGCGTGACCCGAACAGCTGTGGGTATCGGTGCGGCCTGCTGCTGGACCTCGCCCAGCAACTCCTCGTCGCCTTCGGCGGCGCCCGGATTGCTGACCGTGGGGATGTTGCTGTTGGTGCCGCCGCGGAGATCGTCCTGCTCCTGCTGCTGGATGCGCTGCTGCTCTTCGATGGCCGCCGCCGAATCCCAGTCGGTAAACCACTCGTATCCATCGAAGAACTCGATGTTCAGTGATTTCACCTTGTCGTAGACATTGTAATTCAGCCCCGGGGCGTTGGTGATATCCTGCCGGCCGAACTCGACGATCTCTTTTCGGTAGAGCGTGTAGGCCGAATTCTGGTTGGCCTCGAGCCGATAGCCGACCATGGTCAGTGTTCGAATATTTTCCCAGTCAGCCAGGTTCTCCTCCCTGGGGGTGGGGTCGACCGTGGTGACGAAATAGATCGAGTCCGCGTCGCCATCCTGGCCGGGGTTGTCCAGGCCGACGAAGACCTGCTTGTTGAGCGCCTCGGTGCAGCCCTTGAATACGGCGCCGGCAAGATCCCTGCGCATCAGGGTCAGGATCCCCTCGCCGACCTTCTCGGGGACGCTGAGCTCCTCGATCTTTTTCTCGGTCTCGATGCAGTTGAGGAAGATGTTGTAGGCGGTAACCAGGACGATGACGAGCATCGCCATCACGATCACGATCTCCATGAGGGTGAAGCCCTCCTGGAGATCGCCCCTGGGCTTGTGTTCCTGGGTGTTACTCATCGTCCTGCTCCTGTATTGGCCGCCGGGAGACCTTCGTTATTGTAGCTCGGATCACCGTAAAGCAAGGATTCCATCCCGTTGTCGAAGAGGTATTCCTGCTCTTCGTACCAGGCCTCGTTAGGAAAGGTCCAGATCGTGTACTGGTAGCTCGAGCCGTTGCCGAGCTGGTCAGAGCCGCCGCCGTCGTTCGCAGTTCCCTCGATCTGGATCGGCACTTCGACAGTGATCGTATACTCGAGGACAACCTGTTCACCCTGGCTTCTTGGCTGGGGCGGCTCGATCAGCCAGGTCCAGTCGTTGTGTCCCTCATCTTCGAAGGTTCCCTCATCTTCCTCGATGACGAAATTGACGCGGTCGTGCAGTTTCTGCTGGGCGAGGCTCTTAACCTGGCGAGCCTGGGTGTAACGAATGGCGCGTACCCTGGAGGCGGTCAGGATTTCGAACATCGGGAGGACGAAGACCGCCAGCAGGGTGACGGCGATGATGAGCTCGAGCAGGGTAAAGCCCGCTCCGGCAGCGCCGTCTCGATCAGGATGGTGGGTTGCGGCCCGCATCTTCAATCCTCGAAATCCTCGAAGCTCACGCGGTCGCCCTCGGCAAAATCGACAGCTCCCGTCAGCGCGTTGTAGCGCAGGGTAAAGAGGCGTCCATCTTTGGTGCCCAGCACGGCGATGTGGCTTCCCGTGGTGCCGGTGGGGGAGAGGTAGACATCGGGCTCTCCGGCGGAGTAGGACTGTCCGGTTCCGCGCATTTCGACGCTCACCAGGCGGACCGCTGGATAGGAGTTCTCGAAGATCATTCGATCGAGGACCATGAAATCGATCCCCTGGCGGCCTTGCAGGAGCGAGTCATTTCTCAGCTCTGACTGGTCGCCGCCCGAGACAAGCAGGGAGTATCCCTGTCCGGTGGAATTCGGCCGCGAGGGCTCCTGCGGGTCGAAGTGGTAGCGGATGCCGCACACCGCGCCGCGGTTGATCGCGGCCAGCCTCATCTGTTCGATGTTGGTCCCCAGCTCCTTGGCCGCTGTTCGCAGGCTGTACTTGGGGATGCTGCTGGAGAGCTTGATTGTACCGATGGTGAACATGAGTCCGAGCACCGCGATGACGATGATCAGCTCCAGGAAGGTGAAGCCGTCTCTACGGCCTTCACCGCGGAAGTCCTGCCTCGCTTTCTGGCCTGAAGTTTTCATGGGCCTGCCTGACTGGAGCGACTGCCGCGTCGCCCTGGGAGATCAGTAGTCCTCGGTTTCCGGGTATTCGTAGTCCTGGTCATCGCCGTCACCGCCGGTATTGGCATCCCGGCCGAGGCAGATGACCACGGGCTTGCCGTCGCGCATCTCGTATTCGTACTCGCCGCCCCAGGGGTCCTTGGGCATCTCGTCGAGTCCTTCAAGATCGTTGCCGTCGTCATCGGTACGGTCGACCATCTCATCGATGGAATCAGGCCAGCTCCCGGAGGTTGCATAGATGATCTTCGCGGTATTGTAGATCGTCTTCATGTCGCTGGTGATCTTGGTCTTGTTGGCGCGCATGAGAATCGGCGCCACCTTGGTTATCACCAGGGTGCCGAGCAATCCGATGATCGTGATGACCACGATGAGCTCGAGGAGCGTGAATCCCTCCTTCGCGAGGGCCCTGCGGTTTCGGTCTCTGTTCATAGTGTTCTTTCCTTAAAGCAGTCCGTATTGAATTTTTTCGTAGCCTACAGGATACATCAGCCGGTGTTTCTAAGCTCTATAACCTTGCCCTGGTAGGCTTAAAGGCCATTATCACGTCTTTATCACATGGTTGAGAAGTCCAGCAGCGGCAGAAGTACGGCGGCGATAATGAAGCCGACCACAACGGCCAGCAGGATGATGATAATCGGTTCAATCATGGAGGTCAGCCGCTGGATCGTCAGGTCCAGTTCCTCCTCGTAGGACTCGGCGATCCGGTCGAGGATCTCCTCGAGCTGGCCACTCTGCTCGCCCACGGAGACCATGTAGCCGACCATGGGCGGGAATACCTTCGATTTCCGGATCGGGGTGGCGATGTCGGCTCCCTCGATGATCCGCGCGTGAATATTATTGATGACCTGGGTGAGCTTGGCGTTGTTGACGACCAGGGCGACGATCTTCAGCGAATCGAGAGCAGGCAGGCCGCTCTTGAGCAGCGTCGAGAAGGTCAGCGCGAAGCGCGAGATGGCCTGCTTGGAAAAGAGGGTGCCGAAAATCGGCAGCCGCAGCAGCATGCTGTCGAATTTGAGTCGGCCCGCATCGGTCCCTATCAGGCTCTTGAGGAAGAAGCCGCCAATGACCATGGCCAGCAGGACGTAGATCCAGTAAGCCTTGGTGAAATCCGAGGCCGTCATGAGAACCTCGGTGATGAACGGCAGGGGCTGTCCCCTGTCCTTCAGGATCTGGGTGATCCTGGGGACGACATAGGACATCAGGAAGATCACCACCGCCAGTCCGACAATGACCATGATGGCGGGATAGGTGATGGCGGCGAGGACCTTGCCCTTGAGGCTGGCCTGCTTCTGCAGGTAGTCGGCGATGCGGGTGAGGACGACATCGAGGTGGCCACTGGCCTCTCCGGCGCGAACCATGTTGACGTAGAGGTCGCTGAAGAAGCGCGGGTGCTTCGCCATCGCCTCGGCCAGGTTGTTTCCCGAGGTGATCTCTTCCTTGACGTTACGCAGGACACGCTCGAGGTGTGGATCGACGCATTGTTCAACCAGCGCGTTCAGCGCGTCGGTAAGCTGGATGCCGCTCCGCAGCAGGGTCGAGAACTGCCGGGTGAAGGTGGCGAGATCCCGAGTGGAGATCTTGGGCCGGAAGAGCTCGATCTCCATGGAGAGAAGTCCGCCAGGCTTTCCCTTTTTTGCAGTAAGGCTGCGAGTCTTCTTCGAGACCGACTGGTCTTTTCTGGACTTCTTGTCGGCGACCTCCCACATCTCCGTGACGTGCATGTGGTCGCTGCGCAGCTTGCTGCGGGCATCCCGCGCGGTGTTGGCGTCGACAATACCCTTCTTGGTCTTGCCGCTGCTGGTAAGGGCTTTGTACTCGAAGATGGGCATGTTTTTATCAGAAGACGTCGAGCTGGGTAACGCGGAACACTTCTTCTATTGTCGTGAGTCCTTCCTTGACCTTCCTGGAGCCGTCCATTCGCAGGGTTCTCAGGCCCCTGGTGACGGCATTCTGCTTCATTACCGAGGCGCTGATGCGCTGGATGATCTCATCCCGGGCATGTTCATCGATGCCGAATATTTCATAGATCGCGGTCCGGTCATAGAGGCCGCGCCCCAGGCAGGAATCACAGCCCTCGCCGAGGTAGAGCATGCCTTCGTGGAGCTCTGAGCGATCCTTGCAGTTGAGCTCCTTGAGCTGCGCCTCGGTCGGTTCGTAGGGCTTCTTGCAGTTGGGGCAGATCAGGCGTACGAGGCGCTGGGCGACGACGGTGATCACCGCCGAGGCCACCAGGTAGGGTTCGACGCCAAGGTTCACCATACGGCTGATGGCTCCAGCCGAATCGTTGGTGTGGAGGGTCGAGAACACGAGGTGACCCGTATTGGCCGCCTGCACGGCGATTCCCGCGGTCTCGCCGTCGCGAATTTCTCCGACCATCATGACGTCCGGATCCTGCCTCATGAGCGAGCGCAGGCCGGAGGCGAAGGTCAGCCCCTTTTTATTGGCAACCTGGATCTGCGAGATTCCATCGATGTTGTATTCGATCGGATCTTCGATGGTGATGACGTTCTTCTCGTCGGAGTCGATCTCCGCCAGCCCGGCGTAGAGCGTGGTGGTCTTACCGCTTCCGGTTGGTCCCGTGATCAGGATGATGCCGTGGGAATAATTGAGGTAGTGGTGCGTCAGCTCGAGGTCCTGGGAACCCAGGCCAATTTCATTGAGAGTGTAGAGTCGCGCCGTCTTGTCGAGAAGACGGAAAACGATGCGCTCTCCTTGGGAGGTGGGCACCGACGAGATCCTGACATCGACCTCGCCATCGCCGACCTTGATGGTCGTACGTCCATCCTGGGGGAGGCGGCGCTCGGCGATGTCCATCTTGCCCATGACCTTCACGCGGCTGACGATGGCGTCCTGGAACTTCTTGGGCACGGTCTTGGCATCGTAGAGGATTCCGTCGATACGGTACCTCACCTGCAGCCTGTCGTTGTAGGGCTGGAGGTGAATGTCGCTGGCACGAATCTTCAGTGCCTCGAAGAGGATCGTGTTCATCAGCTTGATGATCGGCGGCTTGTTGGCGATATCGAGGACATCCTCGGATTCGTCGACCATCTTGGTCAGGCTGATCATGTCGTCTTCATCGATGCCCTCGAGTAGCTCGTCGACATCGGTGGAGGAGGTCTGGTAGGCCTTGTTGACCAGTGCCGTGATCTCCGATCGCGGCGCGAGCACGGGTCGTACCTGCGCCCCGAGCATCGCTGCAAGGTCATCCATCGGGTGGAAGTCCAGCGGGTCGCAGGTGGCCACATCGCAGCCGTTTTCGTCGGCGCTGATGCAGACGAGGTTGTAGGCGCGAGCGAACTGCGCCGGCACCTTCTGGGTAAACACCTTCGGAACCTCGATGCCATCGAGCTCTTCTCTATAGGGCAGCCGCAGGCTCCTGGAGAAGATGTCGAGAAGGACCTCCTCCGTAAGATAGCCCTTGTTCTTGAGGACGCGGTCAATCGGTTGTCCACTGTCCTTTTCGATTCCGCGGCACTCTTCGAGCTGTTTCTCGTCGATGAGACCTTCAGATATCAGGGTGTCTACCAGGCTGAGTTTCATGATCGTGAGCTCTGTTGTCGCTTCCTGTCGCGGTGGGACCTTCCCGGCGGTCCCTGGCGGTATCTTACAGCGGCGGCTGGGGGTTGTCCTTGGTTGTCCAGTGACAGTTCCTTCTGTTGTTCAGCGGGCTCTCGGCCGCCTTCAATTACTGCGTTCTCTCTATTTTCTCGGGTCCAGCCTGAGAGGAAGGAACCAGGACTTGCCCTCCGGATTGGCCCTGAGCCCGCGCCTCTTCCATGCATCGGGAATATCGCGTGGGCGAGCCGCCTGGGGCTTGCTGAAGTCGTTGCCTCGATCAGTCGACCTGGCCACCGGGGCGATGGGCTCCTCGAATGGAGATCCGTTAGCCCGGCTGTCTCCGCGCGGCGCCTCCAGGGGAAGCCCGGCACCTTTGCCGGCGTCATTCTGGCTGCTGCGGAAGTTTCTCTGGGTACCTCCGGCCTGCCTTTTGGAGGAGGAGGAGGAAGAGCCGGCGCGGCGGAAGATGGCCGGCTCGTCGCGGTTCGATTCAACCTGGTCCTTCGGTTTATGCAGGGGGAGCTCGAACTGTGATTTCAGGGGGTCTTGTTCAGCGTTCTTGTCAACCTTCTCGAGCGCCTGGTCGGTCAGGTTGGCGAGATCCTTGAAGTGCTCATCCGTGAGGATGTGGGCACGAAGAAAGATGTAGAGATTGGTGACGGAGCTGGAGTCGCTCTCGCTCCTGAATAGCTTGCCGAGGAAGGGGATGTCTCCAAGAAGGGGAATCTTATCGACGACCTTCGCCTTGTTCTCCCTGGTCAGTCCGCCGATCACATAGAGCCTGTCCCCGGCGATGGTGACAGAGGAGGTGATCGAGTTTGTTGTTTTGGGCGGGAGTGAGTTGCCAGTGCTTGCCGCGGCGAACTCAGAGACTTCCAGCCCGGCCTCGAGGAATACGGAATTTTCCGAGTTGATGGTGGGGAAGATGTCCAGGGTGATACCGGCCTCCTCTCCCTGCTGCGATGTGGTGGTGGCGGTATTGACGGTCGAGGAGTTCGTCACATAGCGGGTCTCTGTGATATTGATCGTACTCTGGACATTGTCATCGGCCAGGATGAAAGGAGTAGCCAGCACCTTCGAATCCGAATTGGCTTTCAGGAACTGCACGAGCATTGGGAATTTTCCCCGGTTCATGAGCGCCGCGACACCGCCAGCGGGGGGGTTGGTGAGGTCGAAGACCCGGTTGAAGTCCTCGGTATTGATTCCACTGAGTCCGAAGGACGATTCAAAAAGCAGCCGTGCGTCCCGATCGTCGGGATCACCCGCCAGCAGCTCGATCGTATAGTTCAGTGAGCTTGACTGGGCGACCTGCACAAGCGCTGCCTCGAGAAATACCTGCCTGCGCTTGACGTCGATCTGTTCCAGGATGTTGAGGATCTCAGCGTATTCCTCCGGTTCCGCCTGGACGATCAGTGCGTTGGTTTCTTCGTGGGGGACGATGAGCGTTGGAAGCAGTCCGGCCCCTCCCCCCTGGCCCGTCAGGCCGGCAGATGAGCGTCCTGTGGTTCCTCCGAGAGCTCCCCGACTCTGGGTGGTGGCCCTGCCCTGGGTCCGGGTCCGGCTTCTTGCCGAGGTTCCGAGCCCCCTGGTTCCACTGCGGGTTCCGCCTGCCGAGCCGATGATGTCGGAGATGACGGGGGCCACGTCGATGGCCTTGAGATAGCGCATACGGTAGATCTGGGTCTTGAGACGCCTCAGATCAAACCGAGTGTCAAGCTCGCGCACCAGCATGTTGATGTCTTCGAGGTCTTCCATCGTATAGGTGGTGATGATGATCTTCTGGGTGCGGGGGTCGGCGATGAGGCTCGTTTCGAAATCATTTGTTCCGCCGCGGTTGATGCTGGAGACGCTCCTGCTGGAGCTCGAGGAGGTGGTGCGGACGGGCGCCTTGGCTGCGCCGCTGCTGCGCGAGGCCCGACTCTGCTGCAGGAAGCTCTCGATGATCGAGACGAGCTCCTGGGCATCGGCTTCCTTGGCCTCGATGATGTGTACGATCCGCTCAGGATTCTTCTGCTCGACATCGATGATTTTGAGCAGCTTGACGATGTAGTCGAGCAGCCCGAATTTCGCCGTAACGATGATCGTCTGGGTTCCCTTGACCTCTGCGACACTAAGCCCCGAGCCCCGCGAGGAACCCTTGGCCTGGGTGCCGGTGGCCAGCGTGTTGAGTGAAAGGATCGCGTCAGCGGGAGCTACGTGGTCAAGCTGGAAGACCATCGTTGCCAGCTCGTCGGGATAGAGGCCGAGGTCACCCTTATCCAGCTGTTCGTCCATTCTCGTGGCACCGCTCTGTCCGACCTTGATGACGGGGTTTTCTTTGACTCCGCCCTGCGACTGGGCGCTCGCAGTTGATTTGACGATCAGGATCTCCTTCGCCTCGGCATCTTCGCCGTCGGGCTTGGCCAGCTTCCGACGATGGATCTGGAATCCGTTGGCGTCGAGGACCGCCTTGACGATCTCGAAGTCGCCCCGGTAGATCGGCGCGGTGATGGTGATAGTTTGTCCTTGGCGGGCGGTCGCTCCAGCGGGGCCGCCGCTGAGAATGACTGTGAGCCCGGTGTAATCAGCCAGGAAGCGCAGGAAGTCCTCGACCGGAATCGGGCCTTCCTGGATATCGACGGGTTGTCCGAGATAGTTTTTATTGGGCTTATATTCCTGGTCGGCGGCTTCACCTTCCTTGGTGGTGAGGGCTCCGCCTTCCGCCGCCTCTCCTTCGCCGGCGGGTTTTTCCTGCCCGGCTCCAGCTTCTGTCGCAGGGCGCGCCTTGATGTCGGGGGCCTTGATCACGGGAGCCGCGGCCTTTTCAGCCGGCTCAGCCTGGGGCTTCTCGGCGGCGGGTTTATCCGCGGCCGGAGCTTCTTCTTCTGCCTGGCCGGCGGCGGGAGCCTTCGGGGTCGCGGGAACCGCGGGTGCTTTTTCGGCCGGAGCCTTTTCAGCCGCAGCTTTTTCGGCGGGAGCCTTTGCCGGAGCTTTTTCCTGCGGATTGGCTTCGGCCTGGGCGAGAAGAAGTCCACCGCGCCGCAGTACGGCCTTCTCTCCATCGGGTCCCCTGGCGATGCGCTTCCCTCTAAGGTCCTGGAAGCGACCGCTCTGCGCATACAGAGTGGAACTACCAATACAGAGAAAAAGCGTAGTCAAAAACAGATAGTTCAGTTGCCTGGCTTTCATAATTTCAGTGAATCCAGAGTAGTTATTGCGAGTCAGGGTATATGAGGAAGAAGGAGGCAGATCCTGAATAAAAAGCAAGGGCCGTGCCAAGCTTCCTAAACCCCTGGACATATGTCCTAAGTTGTTCTAAATAAATATCTTAAAATTATTATGACTTAGCTTGAAAAGTGGCTTTATCGTGTAATTTCAAACCCAAAGTGTTTTGTAATCGAACACTGTGCACCTGGGATCGAGATGATCTCAGGTGTACTTTCATCGGATTAAGTGTGCATGGGTCTTTAAGTTAAGCGGGGAAAGTTGGACTCCAATCCGGAGGATTTCCCTAAGTTCAGTAAATACAGGGGCCGGATAGGAGTTAACGGACCTTCTTGGGAGGCTTGTCGAGCTTTATCAGGAGGTCCTGGACTCTGGCGGAGTCTTTCTTATTGGCCCGGTAGAGAAGATGGTTGCCCCAGGGGGCTACGGTCAGGTGAATTCTACCGCGATCCTCTTCGGGGAAGTCCTTGAGGAAGGCTTCTTTCAGCTTTTCCGCTCTCAGATGGCGGGCCTTGTAGGTATTGAGGTGCAGGCGAGAGGTTTGCGCTTCGTTGATGGACTTTTCAGCTTCCTTGATGACTTCCTGGAGCCAGTCTTTGCGTGGAGCCCAGAGGAAGATTTTTCCCGTCCTGGCGTTGGCGAGGGTAACGATTCTGGACGAGTCGGAATCGAGCTCCGCATTCAGCTTCGCGGCGGAATTCTGAACTGTTATCCAGACGTGATCGAATTCCCGGAGGCCGACTTTCAAGATCTCGTGAAAACGGAGGTTTTCCGGTGTCCAGTCCTTCTGTCTTGAAGCGACCAGGAGCTTGCCGTGTCTCGGGTGGTCCCAGACGTGGAGATAGAACGACTGGGAGGCCAGCAACACGATCAACTCGTCGAGCGTTACCGGCCTATGTCCCAGCTGCCGGGAGATCGTGATCTTTTCGTCATTCAGTTTGCGTTGCTCAACCTTGACCGGAAGGCCGCGCAGCTTGCCGGCAAGGCGGAGAATCCCGGGGGCTCGATAGGAGCCGGGCGCGGGGAGAACGATGGTCTGTTCAGGCTGCTCTGCCGGCTCCGCGCGATTTGCCGGTACTTCCGGGTCTTTGTCGGCTCCGGCGGCCAGCGCCGGAAGGTATGCCGATAAGGCCAGCATGAGCAGGCAACAACGAAGGGAGCGTCGGGCTTCAGGCGTCATAATTTTTCAGCTTGGAGTAGAGCGTACAGCGTTCGATTCCGAGTAGTTCGGCAGCCTTCTTCTTGTTGCCCTCGGTATGTTCCAGGACCCTGAGTACATGCTGGCGCTCGAGCGCCTGGAGGCTCATCGGCTCCCAATTAGCGGCACGAGGGGACAGGCCCGCGTTTTCAGGCAGAACGAGGTCATCGGGACGGATCTCCTTGCCTTCGCCTAGGACGAGGGCGCTCTCAATGACATTCCTGAGCTGGCGGACGTTGCCGGGCCAGCTGTAGCTCAGGAGTTTTTTTTCAGCTTTCTTTGTCATTTTCTTGGGTCGCCCTCCCGCGGGATTGTTGGCGATGAAGAAATCCACCAGGGGAAGGATGTCGTCTGTTCTTTGCCGCAGGGGAGGAATCAATACGTTGAGGACGTTCAGGCGGTAGAAGAGATCTTCTCTGAACTCCTTCGCCTCGACAGCCTCCTGCAGGTTCCTGTTTGTCGCGGCGATGATCCGGACCTCTACCTTGACGGGAGAGGTGCCGCCAACCCTCTCGAAGCAGCGCTCCTCGAGCAGGCGCAGGAGCTTCGCCTGGCAGCTCAGTGTCAGCTCCCCGACCTCGTCGAGAAATACCGTGCCGCCGTCAGCCAGCTCAAAGCGCCCTTT
The DNA here is from genome assembly GCA_003509045.1 of Planctomycetota bacterium. Classification (GTDB taxonomy): domain Bacteria; phylum Planctomycetota; class UBA8108; order UBA8108; family UBA8108; genus UBA8108. The sequence goes on from DODI01000493.1 coordinate 10,725, forward strand.
CTTACGGGCTATTGCGCCGGTAAAGGCTCCTTTTTCATGACCAAAAAGCTCGCTCTCAACCAGGTTTTCAGGCAGGGCAGCACAGTTGAGGGCGATGAAGGGAGCATTGCGCCGCTGGCTGCCATAGTGCAGGGCTGAGGCGACCAGCTCCTTGCCGGTTCCCGTTTCACCCTGGACCAGGACGGTCATAGGGGTCGGCGCCGCTCGCTGGATGAAATCGAGAACCTCCTGGAGCTCCTCCGATTCACCGATGATTTTCCGGTCATCGGAAATCGATCGCAGCAGGTTGCGGTTGGCCTCCAGCAGGAGCTCCTGCTCGGCGATACGCTCAAGGTTGATGCCAAGGGGAGCGACCGCTCCAGCGAGAAGTTCCGCCGCCATGTCGTCAAAGGCTCCCGCGGTCTCGGCGCGTTCCAGATAGACCACGCCGGCGATTCCTTTGGAGTTGGCTGTCCTGGCGGAGAGGATGAAAGCTGGAAGCTCACTGGTCTCGGTCCTGGACAGAAGGGTCTTTCCCTCCTTCGCCGAGCGCTCGACGATTTTCATATCCGCCCGCGGCGCGCCCTTCTCTCCGGGCGTCACGCCGCCGCTGGCCCGGGCGACCCAGCGTCCCCTGGCTTTCTCCAGGAGCATCCCGCGCTGGGCTCCGGTCTCGCCGGCGATCCAGGTGAAGAACTCATCGAAGAGCTCCTGGGTTGAGCCGCTCGCGGCCAGGGCGGCTGAGAGCTTCAGCAGGTTTTCTTCGGGCGGGGCGTCGATTTCCTTGAGGATGGTCGAGGAGAAGGCCGTTCCCTCTACCTCCGGCGAATCATCTTCGAAACGCAGCTCGGTGTCTCCCACCAGGAGCAGGTCGCCGTTACTCAGACGACAGGTCTCGACTGGGTCGTTGTTCAGGTAGGTTCTGTTGCGGCTGCCGAGATCGATAAGCCTCGAACCGGACAGCCTGGTCTCGATCTTGCAGTGTTCCCTGGAGATGGCTCTGTCGTTGAGCGGTATGTCTACCCCGGGATCTCGGCCGATGATGGTCTCCCTGGAGGAGTCGTTGCTCAGGGGCTCGAGTTTGTATTCGGCACCGAGGTCAGGGCCGTCGATAACGATCAATCTTGCCATGGCACCTCCTCCAGGCGCGATCCCGTCAGCGTTCCGGAGAGCAGCAGCTTGCTGAAATCAATCGAGCAGGGCTGCCTGTAAAACGAGGTCCTGAGGACAACGGCTCCTCCGGCCCAGTCCCCGCCGGGCAGGCTGCAGTCCTGGGAATAGAGGATCTCATTCGCGTTCAGTTCGACGATCTTGATCTTGAGCCAGGTGTTGCCGTCGCTCGGGATCATTTCGAGAAACACCTTGTAGGCGGCATCCTTGGAGTTCAGCGGAGGAATGGCCGGCAGCGGTAAATGGGGCACTACCGCGTCTCCATGCCTGAGAGCCTCGAGCGGCGCGGAGGTTTTTCTCGATGGGCTTAGCCTCAGGGTCAGGCTCCGTCTCCTGTTGTCGAGCGGGTCGACGATCGAGATTGCGATGTCGGCCCTCCCCTCCGGGCGATCGAAGCTCAGCTGCACCTCGTCGAGTCGGCTGAAGGGATAGGAAAACGCCAACGGCTCACGATAGTTCTCCAGCCGCAGCTTGCCGGTGTCCTTGCGCAGGGTAGGCGGCTTGCCGCCCGATGACGATGGCCTGAGAAGGAACACGTCCCTCAACGCCTGCGGCTTGTCGGCCGGTACAGCGGAAAAGTCCAGGTCGAGCGTCGACCCACCCGTTGGCCGCGGCAGGCACCAGCTTCCCAGGCGGTCCTCGATGGAGTTCACCATTCCCGTTCGGTAGCGGCGCAGCGCGTAGGAGGTGGTCGTCGCGGTCAGCACGAGCAGCGCGAGAAACCCGGCCGCGAAGCCCAGCCAGCGCAGCGCGCCGCGCGAGCTCTTTCGGCTGAACCGGCCCGTCCCCGTTCCTGTCGCGGCGTGCACCGGCTGCTTGCCGGTTTCCAGCAGCTGCAGGTCCTCTACCAACTGGCCGTAGCTGTCGTAGCGGTCGGCAATCTTTCGAGCCATCATCCGGCCGATGACATCGCTCAGGCTCTCGGGCAGGTCAGGGCAAAGCGCCCGGGGGGCAGCGGGGTCATCCTCCACGTGGGCGACAATGATCGAGACCTGTGATTTGCCTTCAAAGGGGGGCCGGCCGGTTACCATATGGTAGAAGGTGGCTCCCAGTGCATAGATGTCGGAACGATGATCGACGGGTTTTCCGCGTCCCTGCTCAGGGGAGATGTAGTGAGGGGTGCCGAGGACGATACCCTCTTCGGTCAATGTGTTGTCCTTGGAGACCTCTTTCGACAGCCCGAAGTCGACAATCTTGACTGTACCATCGGGACGGGCGAGGAGGTTGGAGGGCTTGATGTCACGATGGATCAGTCCCCCATCGAGGGCAGCCTGGAGTCCCTGGGCCATCTGGCGGACAAAACAGATGGAGTCCTCGACGGGAATCCTTCCATCCTCGGCGAGGATCTCCTGTACCGAGCGGCCCTCGACAAATTCCATGACGATATAGAGGGAGCCATCTTCAGCCGTGTCTATGGAGAAGATCTGGGCGATCGAGGGATGGGAGAGGCTTGCCAGGCTGCGGGCTTCGCGACGAAAGCGGGCCTGGTAGTGTTCATCCTGGCCGTACTTGTCGTGGAGAACCTTGACCGCCACCTGGCGCCCGAGCTTCTTGTCCTTGCAGCGGTAGACCTTGCCCATACCCCCCTTGCCGATGCGGGCCTCCACCTCATAGGGGCCGACAGTTTTTCTCAATACCCTGGAGGTACGGGTTTCCTGCTCATCGGTTTGCCCGGCCTGCTCAGCCTGCTCAGAGAGAGAGGCCGTGCTTGAGCGTGTTTTTTTTGGGGGTAGGGTCTCATCCATAACTTTTTAATACGAAAGACTTTACGGCGTCATTTCACAGGAATAGTGGTTGAATATCAAACACTATAATAAAGTGTAACTTTTTATACGCATCCTTCGTAAGAAAAACTTTCCTGGAGCAGGTATTTTTAGCCGGGTTATCCCGGCTCCCATTTGGCTTTCCGTGATTGCTGTTACAATCATTCCATGAGCGAGCCTGCCCTTATTTCCGCTATCGTACCGACGTTGAATGAAGAGGCCTGCATCGAGTCCTGCCTGCAGCGATTGAGACTGGCCGGGGCTGATGAGCTGATCGTGGTGGATGGCGGCAGTGACGACAGGACCCTTGAGCTGGCCCGGAGCGAAGCCGACAGGGTGCTGGTTGAGCCCGGCGGCGTCTTTCAGCAAATGAACCGTGGCGCCCGCGAGGCCGGGGGCGGGATTCTTGTTTTTCAGTACGCCGATGGAATCCTGGGTGAAGGAGCCGGCTCCGAGATTCGCCGAACGCTGGAAGATCCCGCGATCGCCGGAGGGGCTTTCCGGCTGCGTCTCGACCGTCCCGGCCTCTTCTATGGCGCGGTCTCCCTTTGCTCCGATTGGCGTAATCGGCTTGGTTTCGGCCCCTTTGGAGACCAGTCCATCTTTGTTCGGGCCGAGATCTTCAGGAGGGAAGGGGGATTCCCGCAGGATGGGGTCCTGCCGGATCACGAGCTGGTGAGGACGCTTCATCGCGGCGGGGGCTTCAAGCTGCTGCGGGAGCCGGTCCTGGTGTCGGCTCGACGATGGGAGCGTTGCGGGAAGTGGAGTACTCTTCTGCGGCACTGGTGGTACAGCGCCCTCTACCTTGGCGGACTGCGTCGAAGCCGCGGAGCCGTGATCCGCGGGACGGAGGTCCTCCGCAAGGTCCGCTAGCCTTCTGCCAGCAGGGACTCAGCCCCGTTTATTCTTGCGCAGGAGACCGTAGACGATGCTGTCTTTGAGGGCCGCCCAGGATGCCTCGATGAGATTCTCACTCGCTCCGACCGTGCTCCACGAGGTCTCGTTTTCTCGATCGGCGGCCTCGATCGTGACGCATACCTTCGCCTCGGCTCCGCCGGCGGCGTCGATGACTCGCACCTTGTAGTCCTCGAGGATGATCGTATCAACCTCGGGATAGAAGCGCTGGATCGCCTTGCGCAGGGCCTCGTCGAGGGCGTCGATGGGGCCGACTCCCTCGCCCACAGCCAGGAACTCCTGGTCCTTGACCTTGATCTTGACGGTGGCTTCGTTGAAGGTTCCCCCGCTGCGGCGATGCTCTACCGAGGAGCGGTAGCGGACCAGGTCAAAGAACTCGGTTTCTTCTCCCATGTGCCTGAGGATGATGAGCGTCGCGGAGGCCTCGGCGCCTTCGAAGACATAGCCCTTGTTTTCAAGCGACTTGATCTCCTCGACCGCCTTCCTGGCCGCATCGGGATGGGCCTCAAGATCAATGCCCTCGGCGCCGGCGAGGTAGGACATATTTGATTTTCCCGAGAGCTCAGAGATCAGGATTCTCCGCGTATTTCCTACCTTCTCAGGGTCGATGTGCTCATAGGAATCAGCCACCTTCATTACGGAGTTGACGTGTACCCCACCCTTGTGGGCGAAGGCCATCTGGCCGACAAATGGATGGTTTTCGGGGAAGTTAAGGTTGCCGATGGAGTGGATGTATCTCGAGAGATGGGTGAGGTTGGTGAGCCCATCTCTATCGATGGACAGCTCGCGCCCCATCTTCAGCAGGAGGTTCGGGATGATGGTGGTCAGATCGGTATTGCCGCAGCGCTCGCCC
>DODI01000625.1:0-250 GCA_003509045.1 Planctomycetota bacterium
CCACCACGACGGCGCGCCGTTGGTATGGGTGGTCGTTCCAGCTCCCCAGATTCCATCTGTATTGCCATCGACAGCCCGGCCGGGCGCTCCGCCCCAGCCTTCGGAAGACTGCGTAGCGATGCCGCCGAGGGCGATGTTTTCGCCAAGATCGACGCCGTCAAGGCCTCCATCGGAACGCTCCCAGAGGGCTGCGCAGCGGGCTCCCGTGGCACAGCGGCCGTAGGTGGGATCATCACAGGGATCGAATCCC
>DODI01000625.1:554-5146 GCA_003509045.1 Planctomycetota bacterium
GATCATCACAGGGATCGAATCCCACCGGAAGGATCTCGATGGCGGAGACAAGGGCGTCGCCGTTAACTCCTCCGGGACATTCGGGGTCGGCGCAGGGCAGGAGGGCGATCTGGAGGATGCCGTCGAAGACCTCGACACCCTCGATCGAGTTGCCGCTCACCCCGGCCATGAGGTCCTGGTGAATGTCATCGATCACCAGCTCGCCCTGGATCTCCGCCTTGAAGTGGCGGTCGGCGCAGCAGCACTCGATGAAGTACAGGTTGACGGTGTAGTTGCCATCGGGAACAGGGAACTCCATGACCCAGTTGATGCCATCGGCGCCTACATCCCAGCGAATACTCTGGAAGATCTCGTTGGTGGCGGGGTCGCCGGGATCGAAGCCGAGCTCCTCGAGGCCGAACGGATCGGCCGCGCACCAGTTTTCTACGACCTGGGCGCCGCCGAGCGGGTCCGCCCGCAGCCCCAGCACATCGTTGTTGAGGCCCGGGTCGCCGAGCCAGGTGCGGCCCTCTTCATCGGTGACGGTCCGGCCACCCGCGTTGATTCGCAGGGGGACGTCGAAAGGCAGGCTGGTGTCCGTGGCCATGCAAACCAGGGGTTCGCAGGTCTCTTCACCGGCGGGTACGACGGTTTCGATGTGGTAGACCGTGGCTCGGCTCTCCGGCACGTCCTCGAAGCTGGTGGTGCCCGCCGGGAGCTCGAGCAGCAGCTCCTCGTTGCGGTAGACGTTGTAGCCTCTGGCCTCGACGCAGGCCGGGGGATCCCAGGAGACCGCGACGGAGATGGGCTCCGGGTCCTCTTCGAAGACCTGGACCTCCGCGAGGCTCAGGTAGGCGCCCGGCATCGAGATCCTGACGAACTGTCCCGAGGCGCCGATATCCTCGAGCGAGAAGCTGGCCTGGCTCAGGGCATCGAGTCCACCCTCCTCAAAGGTCACGTTGCCATCGGCGTCGAGGATCGTGATGGTGAAGTCCGTCAATCGCTCGGAGCAGCAATCGAGGCGGTTCCAGAGGACGATCTCGGTGATGTCGTAGGTGTCGAGCAGATCGACCTCCCACCAGGAGGGGGCTCCATTGGTGTGGGTGGTCGTTCCGGCGCCCCATTGGCCGTTGGTGTTTCCATCGACGGCTCGCTCCGGGTTGCCGCCCCAGCCTTCGGAGGACTGGGTCGCCGGCTTGCCGAGCGCCTTGTTGGGGCCGTCGACGAAGCACTGTACGTTTCCGGCGCAGCGGCCGAAGTCGGGGTTGTTTTCATCATCGCAGGGGTCAAAGTCGCCGGGCAGCACCTCGATCGCTGAGAGGATGGAGTTGACGTCGCCGCCGGCGATTCCGACGAAGCGGATCGAGAGGCTTCCATCGGTGACCTCGATGCCCTCAAAGGAGTAGCGGCCGACATCTCCCAGCGCATCGGCGTAGGCCGCGCGGTGGACATCCTCGGCGAGGAGCTCTTCCTCGACGTAGATCTGGAAGTGACGGTTGTCACAGCAGCACTCGAAGAAGAAGAGGTTCAGCCAGTAGTCGCCATCGGGCACCGCGAGCTCGATGTCGAAGGGGCTGTTCAGGCTGTCGACATCCCAGCGGATGCTCGAGAGGGCGGAGACCATCGGTCCGGCTGGATCAAAGCCCAGCTCCGCGATGGTCGCGGGGTTGGCCGCGCACCAGTTCGGTATGGTATTGGTGCCGTTGGCGTCGTTCGGCCTGATATTCAGCGCGTCCCCGACTCCGAGCTCGTCGCCGAGCCAGACGTTGCCGTTGAAATCTTCGACCTCGGGCCCGCCCATGTTGATTCTCAGGGGAATGTCGAAGGGGATCGAGGATCCAAGCGAGCAGGTCAGGGGCGGGCAGGGGGCCACCCCTCCCGGGACGAGGGTCTCGATCCGGTAGAGGTTGACGCGGCTCTCCATGATGTCTTCGAAGCGGGTCTCGTCCCCGGCCAGCTCGAGAATGAGCTCATCGTTGCGGAAGACCTGGTAGCCCACGGGCTCGAAGCATTCCGACGCGGTCCAGGAGATGGCGGCCTCTCCGCCGGCTTCCTCGCACACGATGTCCCGGGCGCAGCGCGGGTTGAATACCGGGTTGTCGCAGGGGTCGGCGTTGGGATCCGTCGGCAGCACTGCGAGGCCCTGCAGGATGGGGTTGAAGTCGGCGACGCCGGGGCAGTCGCGGCAGGGCAACATCCCGATGGAGAGGCTTTCATCCTCAACCTCGGCGAGGAAGGAGTAGACCCCGACCTGGTTGGGCCCGGGGACGATGCCTTCGCCGGTGGGGAAGGCGAGCTGGTGGACGTCCTCCTCGACGAGCTCATCTTCGAGGGAGATCTTGTAGTGGCGGCCATCGCTGGCATCGCAGAGGTAGAAGTAGATCTCGTAGATCCCGTTGGCGATGGGAATTTCCATGTACCAGTCGTTAGCATCGCCATCGACGGCGTTATCCCAGCGGATGCTCCTGAAGATGTCGGCATCCTGCACCTCGAACCCGAGAGCCTCGATGCTCTCGAAGGTCGGGTCGCTCCAGGCGAGGATCTCGTTGCTGCCGCCGGTAAAGTTGGGGCGGATATTCAGCGGATCTCCTCCTGCGTCACCGAGCCAGATATTTCCTTCTGAATCCGTGACCTGTGGCCCACCCATATTGATACGAAACGGGGCCTCCAGGGGCATGGAGTCGTTGAAGGCCGTACAGGTCATCGGCGCGCAGGCCTGGCCCCCGTCGGCGGTGATGGTCTCGATCCGGTAGTTGGTGACTCGGCGGTCAGGCTCGTGTTCAAAGCCGATGGCATCGGCCGGAAGCTCGAGGATCAGCTCATTGTTTCGGTAGACGTTGTAGCCTGCCGGCGCCACGCACCGTGGCGCTCTCCAGGAGACCTGCGCCACGGGGGCGATGTCATCCTCGATCACTCCCGAGTAGACCTGGACCTCGGCGAGGCTCAGGAAGGCGCCCGGCATCGAGATGCGTACGAATTGCCCTTCGGTCTCTACCTCGTTGATGGTGAAGTTCGGGCCGTTGATACGGGAGTTGTCGGGAAGGAAGAGCTCCTCCCAGACCAGGTTCCGGTCCGCATCGAAAATGGACACGGTGAAATTGGTCAATCTTTCGGAGCAGCAGTCGAGCCGATTCCACAGCCTGATGGTGCCGATATCGTAGGTGTCGAGCAGGTCGACCTCCCACCAGGAGGGTGAGCCGTCGGTGTGGGTGGTCGTTCCGGCATTCCACATGCCATCGGTATTGCCGTCGATGGCGCGCTCAGGCACTCCCCCCCAGCCCTGGGACGACTGCGCCGCGAGCCCTCCGAGGGCGTGGTTGGGGCCGAGCTCCTGGCCCGGAATCTCGCACTGGAGACGCCCGGGACAGTGCCCGAAGTCCGGGCTTTCGCAGGGGTCGAAGTTCGGGTCCAGCGGAAGGATCTCGAGGCCGTTGAGGATGGGGTTGATGTCGGCCGCGCCCGGCGTTCCAGCCGGCGGCGACAGCATCCCCAGGGTGAGGGAGCCATCGGTCACCTCGACCTCGAAGGAGTACACGCCGGCCACGTTCTGCCCCGGGAGGATACCTTCCCCTGTGGGGAATGCGAGGCTGTGAACGTCCTCCTCGACGATTTCATCTTCGAGCGAGATCGAGTAGTGCCGCCCGTCTCCGCCGGCCTCGCACAGGTAGATGTTCACCTCGTAGACCGTGTTGGGAACTGGCAGCTCCATGTACCAGTCCTGGCCATCGCCGCCGACGTCCCAGCGGATGCTCCTGAAGATGGAGAGATCCTCCGCGGTTCTGCCGAAGCCGAGAGCCTCCACGCTGGCGGGGAAGGGGTTGGCCCAGTTCGGGATGGCCTGGGCGCCGCCGAGGTCGTTGGGGCGAATGTTGAGCGGGTCCGCATCGACACCTTCGTCGCCGAGCCACAGGTTTCCATTTGAATCGACGACCGCAGCTCCTCCCATGTTGATCCTGAGCGGGATATCGAATTCCTGCGCCGAGGCGGGGGCGAACGTGAGCAGGCAGGCCGGGAACACAAGTGAAACAATAGCCAGGTAGCGCATCTGTATCCTCCCCGGTTTGACCGGGACGTTGATCATATTAGAAAGAAAAAACCGGGGCGCTACGCCTCCACTGACCCACCGGAGCGCGCGTCTCGTTTCAGACCCATTCCATTGTACTAATAAAAAAAGGGGTAGCTCTATCAAGAGTTGGGGGTTTACAGGGCCTGGTCGTCACAGGCCGATGGCCTGGAGCCCTTGACCCTGTTCAGCCGCAGGCCGCACTGGACGCCTCGCAGCCCGGCTCCGCATCTTCTCCACTGGTTCCGCAGTCCGGGTGGGGAGCCGGCATCGCGGCTCCTCCGAGGAAGAGGAAGTTCAGAATGTAGATCCCATCGGTCATCTGGACCGCGCCGTTGTCGTCGGCATCGGCGGCCTCGAGGCAGCCGGGTGAATCGCCTCCGAGGAAGAGGAAGTTCAGGATGAAGATCCCATCGGTAAGCTGCACCGCTCCATTTCCATCCGGGTCTCCCCTGATGAACGCGATGACCCGGCAGGGTTCAGCCCCGGAGCAGTCTTCGTCATCGCAGTCGATGTCGCGGTCACGGTCATCGTCGATGCCGTTGTCGCA
>DODI01000234.1:0-955 GCA_003509045.1 Planctomycetota bacterium
ATGTACCGCTACATGATCGAGCACCCGCAGTGGCTTCCAAAAAACGGACAGGATGAGCTGCGGCCCTATTTCCGTCATGGAGAGAAGCATGGAAGGATCTACAGGGTCTTTCCCGCCGAATCCGCGCCCCGTGCATGGCCGAGGTTGAGCGGTTCCGCTCCAGCGGACCTGGTTGACTACCTGGAGCATCCCAACGGCTGGGTTCGGGATACGGCCCAGCAGCAGCTCGTTCAAAGTGGTGAGGGCAAGGTGGCTGGCGGGTTGAGACGATTGGTTCGAGCGAGCGGGGTCGCTCTGGGGAGGCTCCACGCCTTGTGCGCGCTCGATGGGATCGATCAGCTCGATGCTTCCACTCTTGAGATCGCCCTGAAGGATTCGCATCCCGGTGTACGCAGGCAGGCTGTTCGCCTCAGCGCGGCGATGGTTCCATCTCTCCTTGATGGGCTGGAAGACAGTGACCCGGCAGTGCGTCTCGAACTGGCTGTTTCGGCCAGGGGCGGGGCTGATATCGCCAGGTTTGCCGGCGACACGGACCCCTGGATAGCTGCCGCCGCGATGAGCTCCCTGGATTCGAAAAACGTGATTTCAGCCCTGGAGTCATCGCTGGAATCCCCGGAGCTTTTCGCCAGCTTGACAGGCCAGGCGGTTGCCTGGAAGAAAGGTGAGGAGGCCGCTGAACTCCTGGGGCGCTACCTGCCGGGAGCGAAGATCGGAGACAAGCTGAGGCTCGCCAGCGCCTGGCTGGAGAAGGTGGACCCACGCTCAGCTCCTGCCGCAGTGCTGGATGTCGTTGAAGTGGCCGAGACCATGGCCTTCGACCGCCTGGTTGCCGGGGAGCTGCGAGTTGCGGCCATCGGGCTTCTCAACCGCGTGCCCGGACGAGATGGTGTTTCTGTGCGGCGGCTCCTCAGCGCGTCGGAATCTTTTGATATCCAGGCCGCCGCGGTGCGGCGGA
>DODI01000234.1:1280-3680 GCA_003509045.1 Planctomycetota bacterium
GGGCCGCCATCGTCAAGCCGTTGCTTGAAGACTGGCGCGGGTATGGGCCGGGCCTGCGCGCCGAGATCCTGGGGCTGGTCCTGGGACGCAAGGAATGGGCAGCGGACCTGCTTGACGCTGTGGCGGAGGGGGTGGTCAAGCCGGGAGAGCTGGATAGCTCTACTCGCCAGCGCCTGGGAGTCCTGGGCCCCGGGATCAAGAAGCGCGTTCAACAGCTGCTGCCGGCCTCACCCGATCGACTGGCGGTGTTGAAAAAATATCGCCCAGCTCTCGGGCTGAAGGGGGACGGAGGCAGGGGGCGTGTGACCTTCGAGAAGATCTGCGCGGCCTGCCATAAGCTCGGCGGTCTTGGCCGGGAGGCAGGACCTAATCTGGCCGCCCTCAGCAACAAGACCGGGGAGTTCCTCCTGCAGTCGATCATCGATCCGAATGCCGCGGTGGAGGCGCGATTCGGTCTCTACGCCGCGGCGACCCGGGATGGCCGGACCTTCTCCGGTATGGTCACGAGCGAGACCGGAACACAGCTCAGCCTGGTGGGGGCCGATGGGAAGAAGATGGACATCCTTCGCGGTGACCTCATCGAGTTCAGGTCGATGGGAACGTCCTTTATGCCGAACGGCCTCGAACGGAATCTCTCTCCCGGAGACCTGGCCGATCTCATCCGGTTTATTCAGGAAGCCAGGTGATAGGCTCCTGGACGCCAGGGCTGCCGGGATTGTGCTGATTGACGCGCTATCGTCCATCCAATACCCTGAAGGTATGAAAACACTGACTTTGACGTTTTTAATGTGCGCTGTCCTCGTGGCAGGCGCTGGGGCCTCCGTTGCTGACGAGCAGCATACCATCGGGCATGTCCATGGCGGGCTTGTTGTTCAGCTCGGAACAGGGGATACCGATGCTGCTCTTCGCCTGGGCCAGACAGGCAGGTACATCGTTCACCTGCTGGGCTCCGACCCGGCGGGCGTAGCGAAAGCGCGCGCGTCCCTGAAGGCTTCGGGGATCTACGGCCTCGTCTTTGCCGAGACGCTTGCGGATTCCGGGCGGCTGCCGTATTCAGAGAACCTGGTGAACGCGGTCATCGTTCGTTCCCCCGGGAAGGTCGCCCTTGCGGAAATTTTCCGGGTCCTCACACCCCTGGCGGCACTTGTCGTTTTTAACGACTCAGGGATCGATTCGCAGATGCTGAAGAAGGCCGGTTTCGAGGGCATTGAAAAGCAGGAGGATGGTTCCCTTGCTGCCCGCAAGCCGTGGCCGAAAAACATGGACACCTGGTCGCACCCGAGGCATGCCGCCGATGGAAATGCGGTATCGCTCGATACCGCTGTGGGCCCCCCCGAGCGGGTTCGTTGGGTGGCTGCGGCCATGTCGGAAGTGGAGGGCCTCATCACCGATGGCGGTCGTAATTTCTATGGCGGCGTTCTCGCGCGCGACAGCTTCAACGGTCTGCGCCTGTGGCATCGGGACCTTACGAAGGGCAAGCTGAACGACCCCTCGTTCAACCTTCCGAGACTGTCTTATAACAGGGCGCGTCCAGTGGCCTCCGAAAAGTATCTCTTCGCCTTCGTCAAGGGAAAGGTAACCGCGCTGGATGCGGCGACAGGCAAAGTTATCCAGGAGTACCCGGGCACAGAGGGCTCGGTTGAGCTCATCCAGCACCTGGATGTCGTCCTTGTCGGCGGCAGCAGGGCGGTGCGCGCTTTCAGCACTGAGACGGGCAAGCAGCTCTGGGAGCGAAAGGCCGGCGATGCCAGGAACCTCGCGGCCGAGAGTAAGACGGTCTCTTATATCGCCGGTCGGCCCAAGCGCGGCGATCCGGTCGAGGCCTTTGCCGTCGATCTCTACACGGGCGAGCTGAAGTGGAACAGGACAGATTTCAGCTGGCTGCCGAAGGTGTACCGAACCGTCATGCACGATGGCCAGGTGGTCTACGAGGTCTCATCGCTGAATGATCACGACCTCGGCAACGCGATCCATCTCCTGGATACGGAAACGGGCAAGCTCACCTGGGAGAAGAAATTCTCGCCCGGCATGAACCACAAGCGCCAGGCCCGCGCGATGTTCTCCGGCGACGACCTCTGGCTGCTGCATGGAGGCAGAGAGAACACCGCTCCCAGGAAGGATGGCAAGGTCAAGGAGACCAGGGTCCCCGTCCAGGTGTCGGCTCTCGATCCGAAGACGGGAAAGGTCCTCAAGACCCACTCGGCCGGCATGGCCCATTGCTTCCCTCCGGTGGCCACACCGAAGTACGTTTTCGCCGGTGTGCTGGACCTGACCAACATGGAGACCGGCAAGGTCGAGGTAAACCCTATCACCAAGGCGAACTGTTCGCGCGAGGGCGGTTGGGTTCCGGCCAACGGGTTGATCTACACCACCCCGAAGCACTGCACCTGCTGGCCCATG
>DODI01000479.1:0-4379 GCA_003509045.1 Planctomycetota bacterium
GGGCGCCTCGAGGATGCGGTTGAGGCGCTTCGCCGGGCGGCCGCCCACAAGGGGCTGGCACAGCCCTGGACCGTCAGCTGGTTTACCGGGATCGTCAACAAGCAGAATGGTCATCTTGATGATGCGATCAGTAATTTCCTCAGCGTGGTCAATACCGGGTTCGAGGGCGCGGCGGCGCGCGGCTTCGATTTCGGACAGGACTACCGGGCGCTCAACGAGCTGGGGCAGACGTATTTTGAGCGCGCCAAGCAGGAGCGTGGCGAGGCCGCGAAGAAGGAGCGCGACCGTCTGCTCACCGAGGCGGTGAGCAGGTTCGAGCAGACACTCGCTCTTGATCCGGAGAACCTGACCGCCCATTACAACCTGGCGCTGATCTTTACCCGGCTGGGAGATGACAGGCGCGCGGGCGAGCACCGGGCTCTGCACCTGAAATACAAGCCGGATGACAACGCCCGGGACAACTCGGTGGCGGTCCACAGGGCGGGGAATCCAGCGGCTAATCATGCGGCCGAGTCGATCGTGATCTATGATCTGCAAAAAGCCGAAAATTACGAATTGAAGAGCGAAGCTGGCGGCAGGTAAGGTCCATCGGGAGCTGAGGCGACGGAACCAGGATGAGCGAAGATCACGAAAGAGAAGAATCGTTTGAAGGCGAGCTCGTGGCTGGCGATGACACCGTCATCCTCAGGGCGCTGAAGGTCTCCGCCTTTGCGTTGGCCGCGCTCCTGGCGCTCGTCGCCGTGGTCTTCTTTCTCCTTCGACCCGAACAGGAGGAGGATCAGGTCGATGAGAAGCCAATCGTATTGCCGAAGGTCCAGGATGTTCAGGCCAACGCGCCCCAGGTGGCCTTCAGCGATGTGACCGCAGCCGCCGGTATCGATTTCGTTCATTTCAACGGCGCCACGGGAGAAAAGCTTCTTCCTGAGACCATGGGTTCCGGCTGCGCCTTCTTTGATTTCGACCTCGATGGCGACCAGGATCTCCTGCTGGTGAACGCCATGTCCTGGCCGGGTGACGCGCCGGGAGATCCCGCCCCTACCCTGCGGCTCTATTCGAATGACGGGAAGGGTTCCTTCAAGGATGTTACCGCCGTCAGCGGCCTCGCCGTGACGGTCTACGGAATGGGCGCCGCGGTCGGTGATTATGACAACGACGGCAACCCCGACCTCTTCATCACGACGGTCAATGAGAATCGCCTGTTCAGAAATCTTGGCGGGCGGTTTGAGGACGTCACCGCCGCCGCCGGTGTGGCAGGAGGGAATTCGACCTGGAGCAGCAGCGCGGGTTTTTTTGATTGCGACAACGATGGAGATCTCGATCTCTTCGTCTGCAATTACATCAACTGGTCGCGCAAGATCGATGCGGCGCTCGACTACCGGCTGACCGGCGTTGGCCGGGCCTACGGTCCGCCCACCAACTTCGAGGGAACCCAGCCCTACTTCTACCTCAACAACGGTGACGGAACCTTTGTCGAGTCCGCCGAGAAGGCTGGCCTCCAGGTTCTCAACCGGGCGACCGGGAAGCCCGTCGCGAAGGCGCTGGCCCTGATCCCCTTCGACTTCAACAGAGATGGGAACATCGATCTCTTCGTGGCCAACGATACGGTCAGGAATTTCCTCTACGTCAACAAGGGCGGGGGTGTTTTCGAGGAGGCGGGCGAGGAGGCGGGGGTGGCCTATGATGGGACCGGCAACTCGACCGGGGCGATGGGAGTCGACGTCGGCTATTACCGGGATGATGGCAGTGTCGGGTTGGGTGTGGGCAACTTCGCCAACGAGATGTCCTCTCTCTATGTATCTGAAGATGGTCAGTTTTTCAGCGACGAGGCGATTGGAGAGGGAATCGGCCCGGTCAGCCGCCAGATGCTGAGCTTTGGCCTCTTCTTCTTTGATTACGATCTCGATGGCCGCCTGGATCTTCTGCAGACCAACGGACACCTCGAGGAGGAGATCAATAAGGTCCAGCCGAGCCAGCACTATCGTCAGCCCTCCCAGCTCTTCTGGAATTGCGGAACGGGCTTCAAGAGCTGCTTTGTTCCCGTCGATGAAAAAACGACAGGTGACCTGGCCAGGCCGGTGGTTGGCCGGGCCGCGGCCTACGCAGACATCGACGGCGACGGCGACCTCGACTGTCTCATCACGCAGACCGGCGATCGTCCATTGCTGCTACGAAACGACCAGGGCGGGGGAAATGGTTGGCTGCGCCTGAAGCTCGTCGGCAGGCGGTGCAATCGTGACGCCATAGGGGCGAGCGTAACCCTGTTGGCCGCCGGGGCGATCATGCGCCAGCAGGTGATGCCCTCGCGTAGCTACCTGTCCCAGGTAGAGACGGTCCTGACCTTTGGCCTGGGCGCCGCGAGGCGGGTTGATGAGGTCCGGATCCTCTGGCCCGGGGACAGGAAAGCCCAGGTGGTCAAGGGCCTCGATGCAGGCAAGGTTCACCGGATCGAGCAGGAGTGAGAAGCCTTCACCTCAGGCTTTCCGCTTGATGTGATTTCTCTGATGTGGACGCTGTGCTCTTTGATTGAGCAGGAGCCGTTGCATGTCCGAAGATTCTTCCACAGGAAAACGAGCCAGCCCCGAGGCGGCGCCGGCCCCCGGAATTAGGTGGGGGCCCTTTACCGCCCGAGTTCCCTTCGTGCACGCCAGGGCCGAGTGGCCCGAGATGGTGCAGAACTTCGTGGTGGCCGGGGCCACGGGCCTGGCGGTGGTGCCGATCTTCATGACAGCTTTCGGTATGACCTTCGAGCTCGCGGTGAGCCTCTGCATAGTCCAGTCGTTTATCCTGTGCTCGTCGTTCTTTCTCTTCGGAGAACCTTTCTGCCCCGGCTGGGTAACACCCGCTCTGCCTCTTGTCCTCGCCGCGGCGATGGCGGTCGAGGGAATCCCTGACCGCATCGCCTTCGTTACCGCAGTGGTGATCGTTACAGGCCTGATCTTCTTCCTGCTCGGCATTACCCGGCTCGGCGCTCTCTTCATTCGCCTCGTACCCCTGCCGCTCAAGGCGGGGATCATCTTCGGAGCGGGTCTGAGCGCGATTGTCGGCGAGTTCAGCCCCAGGGGAGAGTCGATCGCGCGGGCGCTTGAATACCCGGTCTGCATCACCCTCTCTACCGGGGTGACGCTGCTGCTGTTGTTTTCACAGCCGCTCGAAAAACTGAAGGCGCGTTTCGGCTGGCTCGGCGTTATTGGAGGGCTCGGAATGGCGCCCGGCTTCATCCTCGCGATGGTCATCGGTCCCTGGGTGTCTGAGGTGAGCTATGACAAGTTCAAGGCGTTGTTTTTTGATCCGGTAAGCGGGGAGTTCGTCTTCACGTTAAGGGATCTGTTTTTCCTTCCGGATATCGCTGGCCTGGTGAGGGGCTACAGCCTGTTCTCGTCTGAATCAGGGATCCTGGAGAATCTCGAGCCGGGGGTCTTTCTCGCCGCGCTCCCGCTTTCTCTCGCCGCCTACGTGATTGCCTTTGGTGATATCGTTACGGGAACGGCTATTCTCAAATCAGCCCGAGCCGAGCGTCCGGATGAGGAAATTGAGCTTGATGAGCATCGAACCCACCTCTCGCTTGGAATTCGCAACCTGGTCCAGGCTGCTGTTTGCGGGCCCTTCTTCCCGCTGCAGGGACCTCTCTGGACAGGGGCCATGGTGGTCGTCGTGGAGCGCTACCGGCGCGGGCGGGATGCGATGCGCTCCATCTTTGATGGAATCTTCAGCTATTACCTCTTCGGTGTTCCGCTGCTGCTGTTCTTCAAGCCGTTGATCTTTCTCTATGAGCCGGTACTCGGCGTCGCCCTCTCCCTGACACTGCTTCTCACCGGTTTTGCCTGCTCCTACGTGGCGCTTGCCATTCCCCGGAACCGTATCGAGATCGGTCTGACGGTACTGACGGGGGCGGTGATCGCTACCCACTCGACCGAGCTGGGGCTCATCGTCGGATTGGTGGCGAGCGTCCTGTTGCTAGGCAAAGAGGCCTGGCGTGAAGAGACGGATTGAATCTTCGGTTCAAGCCTCCGGCGGCTTCTGTTATCATCTGCCGCTCTACCAAGGCCTGATTCCATGGAGTCTCTGAGATGTCCACCCTGCTGATCGCCCTCGGCGCCCTTGTCCTCTACCTCGTCGCCTACCATACCTACGGGCGCTGGCTGGCGCGCAGGATCTTCAAGCTCGACCCGGAGGCGACGGTGCCCAGTATCGAGCTCAATGACGATGTGGACTACGTGCCGACGAAGAAGTCCATCGTCTTCGGCCACCACTTCACCTCGATCGCGGGGACCGGGCCGATCGTCGGTCCGGCGATCGCGGTTATGTGGGGCTGGCTGCCGGCGCTGATCTGGGTGCTGGTGGGCTCGATCTTCATCGGCGCGGTGCACGACTTTGGCGCG
>DODI01000238.1:0-5456 GCA_003509045.1 Planctomycetota bacterium
GAGGCGCCTGGCTGGAATAGGACATCTGGGAAAGCCCCCGGCCGGTCGCCGCATCAAGCACTCGCAGCTCTCCTCCACCTTTCACATTGGCCGCCAGGTAGGCGAGCTTGCCGGCGCAGAGGACGAATCCTCCCGGCACCAGGCCAGGCGCGTCGATTTCCCAGCGTTTCTCGAAGGAGCTACCGATCAGCTGAAGACATCTGATCCTCCCGCCGGCCGTTGGCGAGCCGCCAGAAACAAAGACCAGTCCCTGGTGAATACGCAGCTCGAGTTTTTCTCCGGAAGAGGCGAAGACCTCTGCGCCTGCGGACGCGACCACCTCACCTGTCTCGATATCCACCGCCGCGAGGGAATCTCCGAGAACGAAACAATGTCCATTTTCATCGCCCGCAAGAACCACCTCAGCCCCAACCGGCGGAGGCACCTTCCAGGAGGGCGGGTTTCCAGCCAGGGACAGCTCCAGCAGGCTGAGCGCCTGGAGTGAACCGTGGCAGGCGATGACCACCATCTCGTCGATGACTGTCGGCTCCTGCGTCGCCAGACCCTCCAGCCGCGCAACAGCAAGGAGAGCCCCGCCGTCCGCGTCGACAATTCGCAGCTCCGTCTGGGAACCGGAGGCGGAGAGCACCAGAAGATAGCCCGGCAGCTCACTTCCCCCGGCTTCCCGCCGAACCAGGAGAGGTGGAAACAGGGGAGCTTTCGGCAGCTTGAGTTCCCAGAGCGATTCACCATCTACAAAACGCTCACAGGAGAGGTTTCCCGTTTTAGCGGAAAATCTGAAAATACGTTCGCCAGCGAGGAGGTCGCCCCCTCCAACAGGAACAGACAATCGATAGCTGTCGGCCTTCACCCCCCGCGCCGGGCCCTGCCGGCGCAGGTTGCGCGGACTGCTCGTTGCATCACCATTGGAAAATCCACCCACTCGCCCTGCCAGGGGCTCTCCCGCCACAGGCTCGGGCCAGATGAATGCGAGACCTTGCGGAGCATACCAGCAGCCGCCTGCGGTCAATACAAGCAGGAGAGCCCACTTCGGCCGTCGTACGGTATACCCAAGTGCCCGCCACCAGGTTCGCGGCGACAACAGCACCACGAACAGGGCAAAAAGCAGCAGCAGGAGCTGGGGAAGGAGGGCGAGCAGCCCCGGCGCAAGGCCCGGTATTACCGCCAGCAGGCTCATTCTCAAGCCCCCTCCCTGATCAGACCTGGTTTACGAAGCCCTCGGTACACGGCGCCCATAAAGCTCTCTCGAGCGACGGGCCAACCGGCGGCGAAAACAGAGCCTCGGCTTCAGGGCTGGGCAAGAAGCCCCTCCTGGACTCCCTTCGCGTCCTCTTCACCATCGACAAGATCGGAATGGCAGGCCGACTTCTCTCCCTTGTGGGCCAGCTTGTGAATTTCCTCAGGCGAAAGAACTCCGCGCTTCTTGAGAATATCCTGCTGGTCCTCGCTCAGGGCGCTGGTACGAACAGCCTGTCCCCCCTCGCGCTGAAAGCCATCCGCCTTGCCTGAGGCAAACTCGACAATCTCCTTGGAAATACGGACAGAGCACCAGTCGTGACCGCACATGGCGCAGAAGTCCGTATCGACATCGAGATCTTCATCGTGATAGGCCTTGGCCGTGTCGGGATCGAAGGACAACTCGAAGTGCTTCTCCCAATTGAGCGCGGCCCGAGCCTTGGTCAGCTCGTCATCCTGGTCACGCGATCCAGGGATTCCGAGAGCTATGTCGGCGGCATGCGCGGCGATCTTATAGGCTACGCAGCCCTGCTTGACATCGTCCTTCTTCGGCAGGCCAAGGTGTTCCTTCGGGGTCACGTAGCAGAGCATGGAGGCCCCATGGTAGGCGGCCGCGGTGGCACCGATGCAGGAGGTAATATGGTCGTAGCCGGGGAATATATCCGTAACCAGCGGCCCCAGCACGTAGAAGGGTGCGCCGTGACACAGCCGACGCTCGAGCTTCATGTTGAACTCGATCTGGTCAAAGGGGACGTGCCCGGGTCCCTCGATCATGACCTGCACTCCCTTGGCCCACGCCCGCTGGGTCAGCTCGCCCAGGGTTTCAAGCTCGGCCATCTGGGCGGCGTCGCTGGCATCGGCGAGGCCGCCGGGGCGCAGCCCGTCTCCCAGGCTGAAGGAGACATCATACTCCCGCATGATATCGCAGATGTCTTCGAAGAGGTCGTACATCGGATTCTGCTTGTTGTGAATCAGCATCCACTTGGCCAGCAGGCTCCCGCCGCGCGATACGATCCCAATCAGCCTGTCCTTCACCAGGGCCAGATGCTCCCTAAGCACGCCGGCATGAAGAGTGAAATAGTCCACCCCCTGTTTCGCCTGGTGCTCGAGATTCTCGAGAATCATATCATAGGTCAGGTCCTCAAGCTTTCGCCCGATGATCATCGAATAGAGCGGCACCGTACCGATGGGAGTACTGGAGTTCTTGATGAAGGTCTCCCGGCAGACATCGATCTGGCCGCCGGTTGAGAGATCCATGATGGTGTCCGCTCCCCAGCGCTCGGCCCAGAGCAGCTTCTCGAGCTCCTCCTCGGTCCCGGAGCTGACCGGCGAGGCGCCCATGTTTGCGTTAATCTTGGTGGTTGAGGCCCGTCCGATGCACATCGGGTCGAGCTGATGCTGGAGATGGATCTTGTTGGCGGGAATGATCATTCTCCCGGCCGCTATCTCGGCCCGGATCTGCTCAGCGGTAAGATGCGACTCGCGCTCAGCGACTCTCTTCATCTCCGCTGTGATGATTCCCGCGCGCGCGGATTCCAGCTGGGTAACGGGCGTGCGGCCCTTATCATTCTCCCAATCGGTAGCCTCGATGCCGGAAGGCTCGGGCATACCAGGAGCATCGGCGGAGGAGAAGGTTCGCTTCCCCCCTATCTCGGGCTTGATCGCAAAGGATCCGGGACTCGTTCCCTCGCGATGGGTTGACGGATGACTTCCCTGCTCAGGAAGAGACCACTCAGGACTAACATGAATTCGCTTTACCACTCCAATACCACCTTTCGATCTATTCAGCCGCTAACCCACCGAAATACCGGGAGGCCGTCGGCTCAATTCAGGTCTTGTGCTGCACGGAATATTCCAGGTTCATTCCAATTCACTTCAAAATCCGCTTTTCCTACGCCGGTACAATCCGGATCAGGTTCCGAGGGTCAGTTCTCAGCCTCGCCGGTGAGGCACCCCTAGCGAACACACGGAGAATATCCCTTTGCCCGCAACTCGGCAAGGGAGGATTTCCGATAATAACGTTCTCCCACCGCATCAATTGTCCGGATGAGGCTGAATGACAACCTTGACTGCCCGGCGAGCGAGCATATCACCCAGGGCGTCCTCGAGCTCTTCGAGAGGACGATGAGATGAGAGCAGAAGATCAGTTTCAAGCCGCCCTGAACTCAGCAGCTCGAGAGCGGCCCTGAAATCAGCCGGCCGATGATGGTAAGCGCCCATCACCGTCAGCTCCTCGTAATGAACACGATGAGAATCGAGCTCAAGACGTGTGCCGGGAGCGCAGCCTCCGAAGAGGCTCACCCGGCCTCCGGGCCTCGCCGAACCGACGGCGTCAAGCCAACCCTCCGGCACCCCGGTCGCATCGATGGAAAAATCAAACCCCTGCTCTCCCAGACTCCTGGAACGGACCCGCTCCGCCTGGGAGACGCCCCTCTCAACCTCCAGGGTGCCGCAGGCGCCCAGGCTCCGGGCAAGCTCGAGGCGTGATTCGTTCGGATCGGCGACGACAACCTCGACTCCCCGCGCCGCCAGCACAGCCGTAAACAGCAGACCGATGGGCCCAGCCCCATAGAGAACACCCCGCTCCGCGGGAAGCGGAGCCAGCTGGTCAATTCCCCGCAGGACACAGGCCAGGGGTTCACTGAGAGCCGCCTCGGCAAGACCCAGGTGATCCGGGAGCCGGTAGACGCCCCGCTCGACGAAGCGGGCAGGAACGACAAGGTAGCGCGAGAAGGCGCCATTGAGATAGACAAGGTCGGCGCAGAGATTCTCATTGCCGCGCGCGCAGAAATCACAGGAACCGCAGGATGCCGAGTTGGAAACAACGACCCTCTCGCCTTCCCGCCAACCCTCGACGGCCTCGCCGGGAGAGACGATGGTACCGGCCAGCTCGTGACCGAACGGCGAAGGAACCTCCAGCATTTTCGGATGCCCTCCGCGTCTGTAGACCTTGACGTCCGTCCCGCAGGTCACCGCCGCCCCGACGGAGATGAGCAGCTCTTCCGGCCCCGGCTGCGGCACGGGACCTCCGCGAAACTCGATCGATTCAGGACCGGTCAGCCAGGCGGTCAATTGTTCCATTTGAAGCTTCCCTTCAGGGTTCGATGAGTATCTTGAGAGCCCTTCGGTCCCGGACCAGTTCGAGGGCCCGGCTGAAATCTTCCAGGCCGACCCTCGCGCTCACCAGGGCCGCAGGGTCGAGTGCGCCCGAGAGCATGAGCTCCCAGACCGCATCCTGCTCCTTGACTCCGCCGGAATACGAGGCTACGAGGCGGCGCTCCTCCTTGAACAGACGATCCAGCTCAAAGCCCGCCTGCTCGCCAGCGCCGGCGTGGGCGAAAAGTACGATGGTTGAGCCTCTCCTGCCGAGCTCCATGCACGCCAGGAGAGCGCCGGAGCCGCCGGCGGTGTCGAAGACGGCATCGGCGCCCAGCCCGCCTGTCAGCTCAGCGACAGCGTCGGAGGCTGTCTCCGGGGCGCGGGAAAAATCAGCTCCAAGCGCCAGCGCCAGCTCCCTGCGGTCTTCCAGCGGCTCGACCACTCCCACCAGGGCATCCGGAATCGCCGCCTTCAACACCAGCAGGTGAAGTAGCCCCATGCTGCCGCCGCCGAGAATAACGGAAGCTCCTCCAGGCTCGAGCCCGGAACGCCAGATGCCTCTCAGAACACAGGCCGCGGGCTCGAGAAAGACCGCCGTGTCATCACTCAGAGAGTCGGGAATGGTCCGCATCGCCGAGCGGACGGCAGCCTCGGCCACGATGATTTTTTCACTGAATCCTCCCGGCGAGAGCTGATTCTCACGAAATTCTTCGCACATCGTCTCGCTGCCAGCCAGGCAATAGGCGCACTCGCCGCAGGGAACATGGTGCGCCACCACGACCCGGTCGCCAGGGCTGAAGCCTTCCACTTCAACCCCGCACTGCTCAACCATGCCCACCACCTCGTGCCCGAGAACCGTTCCGGGCGGCTGGCTGGCCGCCTCCAGCTTGAAAATATCTGTACCGCAGAGACCGCAGACTCTGAGGGAGACGAGAACCTCGCCCGGGCCGGGATGCCGCGGCGGGCGCCGCTCGATGCCCGTGGAGGCGCCGTCGAGACAGGCCAGCGCTCGAAACCCGTCGTCCTTCGGCCTGTCGGCGTCTTCCATGCTCAAGCCTCAAATCCGCTCGAAAACGCCCGCGGCACCCATGCCGCCGCCAATACACATCGTCACGAGCGCG
>DODI01000624.1:0-4569 GCA_003509045.1 Planctomycetota bacterium
CATCTTGTGCAGCGGAGCCAGGGTTGGCGTGAGTACTAGGGGGTGGCTGCCGGCCGGGACGGTCTTACCTTCGAAACGCCAGACGTTGTTCTGCCCTGCGAACTTCGGCAGCGCCCGGTCATTTTCTCCGGGGAAGAAGCCGCGACGAGTAATTCCATTCGGCAGGTAGAAAAACGCTAAGCGTTTTGCCGGAGGCTTTGTTTTGTGGCCCAGGGAGCTGGCATAGCTTTCCAGCCAGGGCAGGCTGAGGGTAGCACCCCCGGCACAGGCCAGGAAGTTGCGGCGGGAAACCGAACGCAGAGGTTTTTTAGGGCGGCTCATCTTGAAAGTGTCCTTCGTTGATTGATTTTAACGGAGGCCGAGAGGTTCGCGATGGGTATTTTTCTTCCGGTAGGTCCTGGCGTCATTTTTCTGTGTTTTCTTTCTTCCCAGGCAGGATCTCCAGGCGAGTGTTCTTGTGCAGAAGCGGCTCGCTCATCGCTATGCCCTTCAGCACGACGCGCAGCTGGTCCTGGCCTGCCAGCGCCCGGCTGGTCAATCGATCCAGCGTGGGTGAATCCGCTGGCCCCAGCTCCCTGCCCAGCGCGTAGGACAGCAGGTGCGAGATGAATCCGCGGATGAACCGGTGCTTTTCTTTGAGGAGCAGTTGCTTGAACTCAACCAGGGTCTTGAACTTGTGCTGGTTGAACAGCACGCCGCCGACATCCACCTCCCGGCCGTTTTCATACTTATCACGCCAGACACCTGTGGGCCCGTAGTTTTCCAGGGCAAAGCCAAGCGGGTCGATCTTGTTGTGGCAGCCGGCGCAATCCTCGCGATTGCGGTGGGCGGCCAGGCGCTCGCGAATGGTGAGCTTCTCAAGTTCTTCCTTGCTGGCCTCAGGCAGGGGAGGGACATCGGCCGGAGGCGGCTCGGGTGGATCATTGAAGATCACCGCGTTGACCCAGGCGCCCCGGGTAATCGGCTGGGTGCGCGTGGGGGTGGCGGTCATCGTCATGACCGCCGCGCAGGTAATGACACCGCCACGGCGCGGGTCGTTCAGCGGTACGCGCTTGAAAAGCTGGGTGACAACATCGTGGCCGGCCTTGGAGTTGCCGGCGTAGTTGGCGCGCAGCATGTTGTTCTCCCAGGTGAACTCCGGGTCCAGGAGGTCCATGATCGACCGATCCTCGATGTACACCGTCTCAAAGAGGAGCAGTGGCTCCGATATCATGTGCATGCTGGTGCGATACCCATCAACAAGATAGAAGTAGGGGAACTTCCCATGATCCGGAACCGAGGTGATCAGGCGATCGAGCTGCAGCCACTGGGAGGGGAAGTTGTCGCAGAATCGACCCGTCCTCCGGTCATTCAGCATCCGGTCAATTTGGGTACTGAGTATCTTCGGATCACTCAACTTGCCTGCCTCGGCAAGGTCGAGCAGCGTGTCGTCAGGAATGCTGCTCCAGAAGAACAAGGCCAGGCGCGAGGCCAGCTCGAAATCATTGATACGCTGGCGCCCGCGGTCTTTGTTGTCTGAATCCCCTTTGTCGGGCAGTTCATAAAAATAGAGGAAGTCGGGCATGCCAAGGATGGCTCCAACCACAGTGCGCATCGCCTGCTCGAGAGTGGCCCCGGCGGCGAGCTGCCCCTCGGCGAACTTCGCGAAGCGCTCCACCGTGGCGGGCTCCGGCACTCGCCGAAATGCCCTGCGCAGCAATTTCCTGAGCCTGGAGCGAATCTCGTTTGCCTTTGCGGCTCCGGGATCCGGTTCGGGCTCAGCTTTTTTTCCAGCCGGCGAAAACAGCCAGCCCCAGCTGCGGCATTCCTTTGCGTTCAGGTCAGGGCTCTCGGTAATGGTCCGGCTGAGCTTGAGAAACGACTCCATCAACAGCGGCGAAAGTGTCAGGTGATCGGCGCGATTGTCGAAACCATGCTCGGCTCGCTGGTCCTGTGGAAACGAAGCGACACCCTTGAATCCCTCCGGCCGCTGGTTGTCGATGTCCTTACTGAGCGGCCGACTGGAAACACGCACCTGGGCGGGCATCTTCCTGGTCTCGGGTTTGAAGTAATCCTCCCGCCGCCGCATCAATCGTTCATTGAGCCGGAAGATTTCACGGTTCAGCTCGAGGAGATCCACCACGGCATTGTTGTACTGGAAGCGGTTCATTCTCCGCATGGGGGTAGGCAGGAATGCCCGGGTCGCCAGGGACTGCTGCAGCATCGCCTCGAGTCGGGCGATCATATGTTTTCGCTCGATCTCCGGCAGCGCCGGTTCTTTCTCTGGCGGCATCTCGCGATCCTTGAGAACCGCAACCAGCTTCTCAAGCAGTGCCGGGCTGGCCAGGAGGTCCTTGCTGGATTGCAGTCCCAGCAGGTTGACCTTGCCCTTTGCCTTGCCACCCTTGCCGTGGCATTTCACGCAATGCGTCTTGAAAGCCAATAGAAGCGATGCGGTAGAATCTTCCGCCAGCAGGGAGGTTGTAAGACCTGCGGAAAAAACGAAAGCGATGAAAGTCGGGAGCGTGGTTTTCAAGATCTTCGGATCACTCGTTTGAGATGGCTAAAAACTCTCTCTCTCGAAAATTATAGTCGAATTGGCTTAACCGGTTGGTACTTCCATGCTATTCCAATTGGATTTTTTGGATTCTGCTGGTTGGGTCCGGGCGCGGCCAGAGAATCTGTCGGTAACGATTACCCGGTTTTTCTGGTTTTGCCGGGTTTCGGCAAAGCTTTCTGTTCAGCTTGTACCGTTGCCCAGGCCACTCGCCTCAGCCAGCCCGCCTCGCCCGCGGTCATGTTCCCGTTCTTCTTTGGTAAGTATTCAAGCTTGAGCGGGCTCTCCTGGAAGATTGTCGAATAGAGCACATAGAGCGCGAGGTAGGTTCCCTGGGTGCTGGGATGCTCTTTGTCCCTGGCGTACATGTTGACCCCGGGACGCTCCTTCATGGCCTTTTCCCATGCGATGCCTGCCGGGGCAATTCGAGCGCCAAGCTGGGCACCAATTGCGCGATGGGCCCGGGCAATTTCTTTCATGCTGATCCAGCCGAGCCGCTTGTAGGCCCAGGCCATGAAGAAAACGGGCCGGGCTCCGGATTGGCGAACCACGGAATCAAATTTCCGCGCGTACTTATAGAACGACTCTATGTTTGTCTCCGGAATGTCTTCCTGCAGAACGACAACATCGTAGGCTCCTTCGGAAATCATTGCGCGGGCCCTGGTTCTTTCCCACATGACCTTCAATGAGGCGCCTCCACGCACGACGCGGTCCGCCTTGAAGTTTTGTTTTCCAGGCCGGCATTGAACCAGCTGTTCCATGTGATGCCACAACCCCTTGTTCCAATAGGTGAAGCTGTTGCCTACAAATAGGATTTTTTTCGGACTGGAGAGCTTTGTCGGACTGCCTGGGACAGCCTTTTTGTCTTCCGCAAAGACGGATTGACTTGTCAGCACCGCAATGAGCAAGAGCAAGTGTCGCATATCGAAAATCCTACGCTTATTCCCCACTCCTGCTCAAGGACTGAACCGGGGGAGGGGCGGATTCCTCAGAAAACGGAAGGCTCGCTGTGTGATGGGATCAGCAGCCCGAATAGGATTCGCAGCCCAGCATGCTGTCGGTCGGTACCGGTCCGCAGGCCTGCACCGGAGGGCCGGGGGCCGCCGGGGCAGGCCCGCCCAGGAAGAGGTAGCTCAGCAGGTAGATCCCATCCGAAAGGTCAACGGCTCCATCCGCGTTGGAGTCAGCCGACTCGTTACAGCTTGGCTGGGCTCCGCCGGTAAAGAGGTAGTTGAAGATATATAGACCATCCGACAGGTCCAGGCTGCCGCTGTCGTTGGGATCGCCCCGGTGAAAGAGAGGCCCGGCGTTTACCTTGTCAAGCAGAGCAAGCAGGTGCTCCTCGAATTCATCTTCGTCGACCCACCCGTTGTAGAGGTTTACCTCGTCGATGTCGCCCGGGAATCCTTCTCCGGGGCCATCGAAGCGCCCCCCGATACTCAAGCCCGCCATGTCGCGACCGTAGGACCCAGGCACGGTGATCGGCCCAGTGATCAGGAGGTCTGTTTCGCCCTCGCTCAAGTTGGCAATGCAGTTGAAAAATGTCGTTTCACCGTCTTCCCAGTAGTAGCTGCCCGCAGCGTAATACCAGTCCCCGGCTGTCAGTTCCTCGAGGAGGGTGTTTTCGTTGCTCACGTTGAAGGATGTGCCGATGACGCTGGCCAGGTCATTTCCGTCCACGCCCCAGGCTCCAACGTCATCCTGCTCCGCGCTTCCCTGGAACAGGAAATACCCCCGGTCGTTACCGATTCGGTTGGCGAGGATGTAGCCGAGGTTGAAGGCTCCGCCGGAGATCGTTTCCTGGCTGGGGCGGAAGATCACCTCGAAGGAGAACTCGTCTCCAAGGGTGATGCTCGGGATGCGAAAGTTCGCTCCATCGCTGAATTCTACGCCGCCGGCCAGCGGGCGATACGCCGTCACGGCTTCGGAAGATTCGTCGAAACCCGGGGCCCCGTAGACGATATCGGTCACAAGCGCCGAACCCGCCGCCTGCTCGATGAGATCGAGCTCACCCCGGTTGTCCTGGCGTTTCT
>DODI01000492.1:0-4802 GCA_003509045.1 Planctomycetota bacterium
ATGAGCCGCTCAACGAGGGCGGCTGTTTTCTTCTCCAGGGCGGGATCGATACGGGGGGCGAAGCGCACGGAGATGAGCTGCTCCCGGGGAATTTTGAGGATGCCGTACCGGGTGCGCACGCTGATCGTTTCGAATGCGGGCCGGGCCGGGATCCTTGCCCGGTCACGCAGGAGAAAGATGGGGAGCCCCTCATCTTCCTCCGGCAGGGTCTTAGAGGGAGTCTTCGGGCCCGTTTCTTCCTTCGCCTCGGCTGCCTTGCGAAGGATCTCGGCGATCTTTCCGGCGTCCTGGCTCCACCCAGGCCTGGCCGCCAGCAGCGCGGTTAAGAAAACCAGCGGGAGCAGGGCGCGTGAAGGAATCATATCTCGCAGCATCGAAGTCACCATGAAGGGTTCGAGGGCCATGGCTCTCGGGCTGACGGAAGCCGCGAGTGACCTGTAGCCGGATCATAAGCTCCGCTGCGGGGGGGACACAGCATATTTTCCCCATCCTGGCCCCCAGGGTTCTGCGCCGCCGGATTCGAGAGGGATGCTCCCGGCGGTCGTTTCGGTTAACCTCAACATGGTAGACAACCAGGGATCAGGTACTGTTTTCATGAATGATGTCGCGATTCTGGGTGGAGGAGTTGTAGGACTCTTCACGGCGCGCCGGCTGGCCCGCGAGGGCTGGAGGGTGACCCTCTTTGAGGCCCGCCAGCTGGGTGCAGGTGCGAGCGGTTCCGCTGTCGGGGTCCTCCCGGCTCCGCGGCTCTCACAGTCCGCTTTTTCGCGGCTTTCGCGAGAGGGAGGCGACTCCTACGGGGCGATCGCGGCCGAGCTGCTCGAGGAGACGGGTATCGATACGGGCTACCGCTCCTGCGGCTGTATCCACCTTCGCCATGAGCTGCCGAGCGATCCGGAAAGAGAGCTGACCTTTTGGAAGAATTCCGGGGTGGAGGCATCCTGGCGCGGCCGCGACAGGATCGAGGAACTCATTCCCGGCTACGGCGGCGAAGAGGCGTTCGGCCTCGAGCTCGACCGGGAGGCCATCATCGATCCGGCCTCCCTGCTGGCGGCCCTGCGCTCCTCCTGCCTGCGGCTCGGTGTCGATCTGGTAGAGGAGACGGGCCGGCTGGAGCTGTCCGAAGACTCAGGCCGGGCGGTCCTGCCTGAGCCCTGGTCTTCCCGCCTGGGGCCGCGGTCCCGGGTGGTTGTCACCGCCGGCTCCTGGACTTCGCACGCCGTCGAACCGCTCGGCTCGCGCCGGGTGGATGTGGGGCCGGTGAGGGGCCAGGCGATCGAGCTGGAGCTTCCGCCGCCGGGCTGCGTGGTCCACTTCGCCTTGGCCGGCTCCGGGAACGCCTACTACCTGGTTCCGAAGCCGGGGGGCAGGACCTGGGTCGGCAGCACGGTCGAGGAGACGGGCTACGATGAGTCAACCACGCCGCATGGTCTCGCAGAGCTGCTGGTCGCCGCGCGGACGATTCTTCCTGCGGCGACTGAAGAGGTGGTCAGCAGGCAATGGGCCGGCCTGCGACCGAAGGCGATGCGCCTGGGCGGCCCATTCATCGGCAGGTGGCCCGGTATCGAAAATCTCTGGATCGCCGCGGGTAATTTCAAGACCGGCATCATCCAGGCCCCGGCGACCGCGCGCATCCTCTGTGATGCCATGATTGGCGGTGGAGAGATCGACGAGAGCTTCGCCCTGCTGGGCGGCTGATCCTTTCGCTGAAGATTGATCCCGGGTCTTTGCGCGGGTAGGCTGCGGGGTACGATTCTTTTATCCTCTTTCCATTCCATGGAGTTTCCGATGAGCCCCTCCCTGATGCTGACAATCCTCGGCGGCCTTTTCTTTACCACGGTCTGCGCTTCCTCCCCGGCGGCGGACAAGCCCGTTCCCGGCTCCCAGATCGCTCGCGAGGTGAAGGTGAAGGCCGGCGGCAAGGAGGTGAGCGTACGCTATTGGCAGTTTGTTCCGAAGGGCTATGACGGCAAGAAGAAGCTCCCGCTCATGCTCTTTCTTCACGGGGCGGGTGAGCGCGGCAACAACCTCGAAAAGGTCAAGCAGTGGGGGCCGCCCAAGCTCGTCAGGAAGAGAAAAGATTTTCCGTTTGTGTTGATCTCCCCTCAATGTCCCAAGGGTACCTGGTGGAAGGTCGAGGAGCTGTATCAGCTGGTAAATCATGCCGCCGGTAAACTGAAGATCGACCGGCGTCGAATGTACGTCACAGGTCTCAGCATGGGAGGCTTCGGTAGCTGGAACCTGCTGGACCGCTATCCCGGATTTTTTGCCGCGGGGGTGCCGATCTGCGGGGGAGGCAACGCCGCCGGCGCCAGGAACCTGGTGAACACTCCGATCTGGGCGTTTCATGGAGATGCCGATGGGGTGGTCAAGGCAGACCTCAGTAAATTGATGATCAAGGCGATCGAGAAGGCTGGCGGCAAGAAGGCGAAGCTGACCCTCTACCCGGGTGTTGGGCACAACTCCTGGAGCAGGGCCTATGCCAATGAGGAAGTCTACAAATGGCTCCTTTCCCACAAGACCTCCGGCTCCACGAAAAAATAAGTTCGCGGGCCCCTCTTCCTGCCCTCGATGGCTCGAAAAGAACGGAAAGCGGGTGTTCTTTTCATCTGCATCAAAAAGCGGCCTGAACCTCCCAAGAGGGCCTGGGCGGCCTGCTCGGCTGATTTTACAGGTGTTTTCGATTCTGTGGTGTCGGGCTGGATCGCCCATCTGCGTTGCCTTTGGCCTGCGCAAAGTGTACAAACGATGGTTCGTATATTGACGGTTACGACAAATGAATAACGACAAGCAGAAAAACAACTCAGATCTCTCGCGCCGGCAGTTTCTCGTTCATTCCGCCGGTGTTGCGGGCGCCTCGATGGGGCTTCGTGCGACCCGAGCGGCGGATTCTTCCTGCTCTGAGGCTGAGGTCCGCCTGGGCTTCATCGGCCTTGGTGACCGGGGCCGACAGCTCCTGGGTGCCGCCCTCGCTTCCGCCAATGCCCGGGTTACCGCGCTCTGCGATGTAGATCCCTCCAGGCTCAAACGCTCTCTTCAGATCGCCAGGGGAAGGGAAGACTCCGGGGCAGGGCCAAGGGGCTTTACGAATTACAGGGCCCTGCTTGATTGCAGGGATGTCGACGCGGTCGTCATCTCGACCCCCGCGCACCAGCATCTTCCCCACACCCTGACGGCGCTTGCCGCCGGGCGGCATATCTACTGCGAGAAGCCCCTGGGGCTCACCGTGGAGGAGTGTCGGCAGCTGCGGCGCGCCTGCGCTGATGCCGAGGGGCGCGGCCAGATCTATCAATGCGGTCTCCAGCGACGCTACAATCCGCGCTACCGGGAGAGTGTCCGGTATGTCCAGGGCGGCGAGCCCGGAAGAATTCTCTTCGTGCGGGCCCAGTGGCATGGGGTTGCCAGCTCGCGAAAGAATAAACCCTGGCTCTTTCGCCAGGAGAAATCAGGCGGCCTGGCCCTTGAGCAGGGAACCCATCAATTCGATGTCTTCAACTGGATCTTCTCCTCCACTCCGGTGGCGGCGGTGGCCCTTGGCGGCTTGAATCATTCCGCCGCCTCCGCTCCCCTGCAGAACACCATGGATCATTATGGAGCTGTCCTGGAATATCCCGGCGGCGCCAAGGTCCAGCTCAGCCACATGAACTTCTCGATTCCGGATCGCCGCTTTTCCGGCGCCTACGAGCTGGTCTTCTGCGAGAACGCCGGCGTAGACATCGCCAATGCCAGGGCCTGGGATGCTTCCGGCAAGAGCCGCGAGCTGTGTCAGGCCCGCGGCAATGAGACCCGCCTGGCGATGGAGTCCTTCCTCGAGAGCCTGCTCGATGGGAAGAGGCCCGAGGCCGACATCGAGGTGGCCTACCGCGCGACGCTCTCAGCTCTTCTCTGCGCCCGGGCCCTGGAGAGCGACGGCCGGGTGACCTGGGACGAGCTGGAGTTGTCCTGAGGAGGATCCGGAGCGGGCCATGAGGATCACCAGGGTTACCACCGGCGATGGCGATGGGGGAGACACTGGCCTGGGAGGCGGCCAGGTGGTGTCGAAGGACTCGCTGCGAATCGAGGCCCTCGGCGGAGCCGATGAATTGAACGCTCTCATTGGCCTCGCTCTCACCGGAGAGCTCGCTGAGGATGTCGCTGAAGAGCTGGGCCTGGTTCAGAATGATCTCTTCGATCTCGGTGCGGATCTTGCCGTCCTGGAGACTGATAAGCCGGCCGAGGGCGCCTGCAGGATCGAGGGAGCGCAGGTCGATCGCCTGGGGAATAAGATCGACACGTTGCAGCGGGAGTTGGGCCCGCTGGAGGAGTTTATCCTGCCGGGGGGCTCGGCGGGCGCCGCGGTTCTGCACCTGGCGCGCACGGTCTGCCGCCGGGCGGAGCGCGCGGCAGTCGCTCTCTGCAGGGAGGAGGTGATCGGCGCGCAGGTGATTCCCTACCTCAACAGGCTCTCGGATCTTCTCTTTCAGCTTGCCCGCTTTCAGAACGAGGCGGCTGGGCAACAGGAAACCTGCTGGAAGAAGAAGGACCCGGGCAAGGATCAGTAACGCGCTGACTCGCCTCCCTCTCCGATTCCCGCCTCCCTGAGAGAGTTTTTCGCTCCCTGGAGCATCAGGGCCACGTCGCTTCCCAGCGCCAGGAAGGTCCAGCCTTCATCGATTCTGCGCCGCAGCTGTTCGGGAAGAAGCGTGTGCAGGCCGGGGGCGACACCGTGCTTGAGGGCTGTCTCCCGCAGGTGGTTCATCGCGTCGATGAATTCCTGGTCATCGGACTCCATGCCGGGTGTTTTTCCCATCGACTGCAGCAGG
>DODI01000623.1:0-5995 GCA_003509045.1 Planctomycetota bacterium
GAGCTCTATCGCCAGGGGCTCGTTTCCTACCTGGTCATGAGCGGCGGAACCGGAAAGAACGGCTTCAGCGAGCCTCGGCAGATGGCCTCCTACGCTACAAAGGTGGGCGGGGTTCCGGCCGAACGAATCCTGTTGGACGAAGGGGGGATCAACACCGCCCAATCAGCGCGCAATTGCGGCCGCATTGCGCGGGAGCATGGTTTCAAGACGTACCTTACGGTGAGCCAGTATTTTCACTGTGCCAGGGTAAAGATGATCTTTGAGCGCAACGGGAGCTCTTGTTATACGGTTCCCACCTGCTCGAACGAAGAGGTCAGAGCAGCCGGGGCGCTTACCCGGGATACCTTCTTCCTGTTGCGGGAGGCGGTGGCCTACCCTTTCTATTTTCTCTACTACCGCTGAGAACAGAGAAGAGAGACGAAGACCAGGGTGGGCATCTTCGTCTCTCCTGTGCAGATGTTTTAGCGGCGGGTGCCGCAGGAGCAATGGTCGGTAAAGGCCGTTCTATAGTGTCCCGCGCGGGTAAGGAGCTCCCTGTAGACGGCTCTTCCACAGTGATCATAGCCGCCGAAGACAGTGCGATAGATCGGCGGCACCCAGATTCTGCTGGCCCTTGAGGTCCAGAGGTGGCGGTGCACTACCCGGTGCACTCGCTGTACCCTGTGCGAAGTGCAGAGGGCTCGCTGTGGGGGAGCGACGACCACCGTTCTCGCGGGAGCCCAGCTTCTCCTCGTTCTCGAGAAGCTGACCCGGAAGTCGGGGCTTCCGAAGCTGAGGCCGAAGCGGAAGAATCCATCGGCATAGGTTGTTGAGGGCGAAAGTAGGCACACTCCGCTGAGAGCGAGCAGGTAGAAGCATTTGAGCTTCATGGCGGTTCCTCCTTATTCTGAGGTCCCTGGGTATGTCGCGAGACCACATCAGGTCTCCGTCTTCAGTAACTCAGACGGGGCCTGGCAGGAGGGTATTCAATATAAGTTCGGAATCAGAGTCCGAATTGTCCGAAGAGGCAGGATTGCGATGTCGTGCTGGTCCAGCGCACATCGAGGTCTTCCGCCTTGTAGAGGCTCTTCTGCCCCAGGGCTTTTTCGCTTTTCACATGACGCGAGAGCGGCTTGCCGGGTTGGGGATCTTTTCCGCAGACAGCTTCGCAGATGGCGGCGGAGTCATGTTCATGGGTCTCGACGTCGACCGCCAGGTGGTTTCTGATCGAGAGCCTGAGGGCATGGTCCTTCTTGACGAATTGGATCGGAGCCTTTCGAATCCGCTTTACGTTTTTGAGGTATCGCGGTGCGAGCTCCCTGGCCAGGTCGAGCAG
This sequence comes from Planctomycetota bacterium, assembly GCA_003509045.1. Lineage (GTDB taxonomy): Bacteria > Planctomycetota > UBA8108 > UBA8108 > UBA8108 > UBA8108. The sequence goes on from DODI01000623.1 coordinate 1,316, forward strand.
AGCCGCTGCTTTTTCATCCGTTGCTTTTTCATCGATATAGACGACAGCCTTCATAGCTCCCTCGAGAGGGCTGCCCGGAACTCCGTGGGACTCGATGACGGTGACTATTTTCAGGGAGTCAAGCGATTGGCCGTTCCAGCTTCCCCTGGAGATATTCCAGAAGAGGATGGAGCGGTGCGCTCCCGCGGTTCTGTTCGCGAAGGTTTTTGCCGAGAGGCCCAGGCCGGGAACCTTCCGCAGGCCGGCTGTGGTTGATTCACTCTGTATTTCAATATAGCTGCCGTACAGGACCGGCTCGGCGATGAGCTGTGGAGCGTTGGCGGTTACGAGGGCCAGCAGTACAGATGCGAGGTGTTTTCGATACATGGGAGTTCTCCAGGGGATTCCGCCGCAAAAGAAACGGCTACTCTATTTTGCGGGGTGGCTGACGGCAGGTCAAGGTATCCGCTTCTATAGCCGCTGGAAGAGGTTTCACGCTGTTTTAGAGCGATGGCGTTCTACTGATCCAGGTGAAAATTCAGCTTCCAGAAGCCTCGCCTTCCGCGCTGATTGATTCGAAGAGCGCTTCGAGTCGGCGTCCGTATTCGATGTAGGTCTTGTAGGCCAGTTCGGGGTCGGCTGCCTCCTGCTGCAGATGGATCACCGAGGTGATGTGGGGCTCGATGGAGAAGCCTCCATCGTAGCCGTCCCCCAGGAGGTCCCGGCAGATCTCACGTACGTAGCCGCAGCCCTCCCCGGGGAAGCAGGCGGTGTCTTCGGCGTCGGGATCATCCTTGGGCAGGTAGTCCTTGATGTGGACGTAGACGATCTCTTTACGGACGCCGCTGTAGTAATCCCAGGCGTCCTGCGAATATTGGCAGGGATTGCCGGTGTCGAATACCAGCTTGAGATTTTCTGAGCCGACATCCGAGAGCAGGTCCATGGTCTGCTGCGGCCCCAGGCCCCCCCATCCATTACAGTTCTCATGGACGAGGATGACTCCGCCGTCTTCCGCCATCCTGGCGAGCTCCGTCAGCCGCTCTACGACCCTGGCGCGCCACTGGTCATCCTCGAGCTGCGGCTCGGAGTTCGGGTAGCTCATGCAGCGAATGAACCGGGTGCCGAGCTTCTGCATCCGCGGTATCGCCCTGGCGAGCTCCTGCCGGTCTATCTCGAAGTCGCTATCGATAGGACGGGCCCAATTGGCCAGCTGGGAGGCGAAGCAGGAGACCTCCAGTCCACCCTCGGCAAGGGTTGCCGCGGCCTGCTCGAACTCTTCTTCGGTGACATCTGTGAGGTTGGTTCCGGAGAGGTTGCGGAGCTCGATATGCTTCCAGCCAAGCTCCCGGTGGGCCCGTACCTGGCTGGCAAGATCTTCCGCGCCCTCATCGGCGATTCCCGAATAAAACATCCTGATTAGTACGGCGGTGCCGCATCTCCTGCGTTGGGGTTTCAATGAAGCGGTGAAGGAGCAGTCTAACCGCGCCGCGATGGAATGCCAAGCGGAGGGCTTGTCCCGTTCAGCCGCGCCCCTGGAGCTTCCTGGTGATTCCTACCCAGTCGGTGTGAACGGGGTCTGCCTCCGGCCGGTCGACCCGCCGGTAGGTGTGGGCGCCGAAGTAATCTCGCTGGGCCTGGAGCAGATTGGCGGGGAGGCTTCCCCGTCGGTAGCTGTCGTAGTAGGCCAGCGCCGAGCTGAATGCGGGCGTCGGGATTCCCAGCTTGACGGCCTCGCTGACCACACGGCGCCAGGCTGTCTGGTTCTCATCGATGGCCTTGCGGAAGAAGGGGTCCAGCAGGAGGTTGTTCAGGTCGGGAGCATTGGCGAAGGCATCCCTGATTCGTTCGAGGAAGCGGGCCCTGATGATGCAGCCGCCTCGCCACATCAGGGCGATGCTACCGTAATCGAGGTCCCAATTGTATTCTTCCGCCGCGGCCCGGATCAGCGCGTAGCCCTGCGCGTAGGAGCAGATCTTCGAGCAATAGAGAGCCTTCTCAATCGCATCGACCAGCTCGGATGCATCTCCCTCGTAGCTCGAGTCCGGGCCATTCAGCAGCTCGGAGGCCGCCAACCGCTCAGGCTTCTGGGCTGAGATCGCCCGGGCGAGGACGGCCTCTACGATTGTGGGCGCGGGAATGCCGAGATCTAGCGCCGAGGCCGAGGTCCATCTCCCCGTACCTTTCTGTCCCGCCGTGTCGAGGATCATCTCGACAAGAGGGTTGCCGGTCTCTTCATCCGTGATGGCGAGGATATCGCGGGTGATCTCGATCAGATAGCTTTCGAGCGCGCCCTCGTTCCAGCGCGCGAAGACCTCGTGCATTTGCTGCGCGTTCATGCCCAGGGAGTTCTTCATCATGAAATAGGCCTCGCAGATCAACTGCATGTCGCCGTACTCGATGCCATTGTGGACCATCTTCACATAGTGTCCGGCTCCATCTGAGCCGACCCAATCGCAGCAGGGCTCGTTTTCGTCTCCTACCTTGGCCGCGATTGCCTGGAAGATGTCCTTCACCTCGTCCCAGGCGCTTTCTGAGCCGCCAGGCATGATGCTCGGTCCCAGCCTGGCGCCTTCCTCGCCTCCGGAAACCCCGGTGCCAATGAAGCGCAGCCCGCGGGCTTCCACCTCCGCTGTTCTGCGGATGGTGTCGGGGAAATGGGAGTTTCCGCCATCGATGATGATGTCGTTCGGATCGAGGTGCGGGGCAATGAGGTCGATGAAATCATCGACGGGCTGGCCGGCCTTGACCAGGAGGACGATCTTCCTGGGCGACTTGAGGTTGGCGCAGAGGTCTTCGATACTCGATGCGCCGTAGAGCTGCCGGTCGGGATTCACCTCGATAAACTCATCGACCTTGCTGGTGGTGCGGTTGAAGACGGCGACGCTGTAGCCGTGGTCCTCCATGTTGAGGACGAGGTTCTTTCCCATCACGGCAAGGCCGATCAGTCCGATATCACAGGGTGAGGTGCTCATATCTCTCAGTCTATTCCTGGTTCCAGGGTGGGTCACTGGGGAGCTTGGCGAGGAAGCGCTCGGTCAGGCCCGCCTCGTAGTCTCCCGCAAAGCTTCCATTGAAGAAGCGGTCAATTCCTTCTGCGAGGAGGTGTTCCCAGGAGGCCTCCTCTTCGCCCGGCACGATGGGGAAGAAGAGGGCGCTGTTGGCCTTTGCTGCCTTCTGGTCGCCTGGGGCATCTCCAATCATCAGCACCTTGCCCTCCTCGTAATTCGAGACAACGGCTTCGAGGTGCTCCTTCTTATTACCCATCTCCTGGCCGGCGATGAGCGAGACGTATTTGTCGATGTCGTGTTCTTTCCATTCCTTGGTGAGAGCCTCAACCGGGGTCGCGGATACGACCATCATGTCAGCCGCTTCCGAGAACTTCTCGAGGCATTCACGGAGATTCGGGAAGGGTGGAACGTTGTTGACGAATCTCTTCACGTCGCGATTGACGTGGTGGCTCCACTTCATGCAGAGCTCGAGCTCGGGATCAGGGTTTTCCTCGAGAAACTCTTCTATGGCCGGGTTCGAGAGCGGCTTGTCGGACTCGCTGAAACGCTCGAGGGATTCGAGCTTCATGATCTCGACGCCCCTGCGCTGGACGTCGGGCCGCGCACGCAGGTAATCCAGGGCGTAGATCAGCGCCAGGAAGCGATTGCAGCCCCTGGTACGGGAGTAGAGGTTGACGAAGTCCCAGGCTTCCCGGGCGAATTTTGAGACAGCCTGGAGCTCGAAATAATTGATCGTATTGGGACAGAAGCACTCCTTGTGCTTGAGTTCCATGCTGTCAAAAGCGCAGCCATCGGAATCGATTCCGACAAAGAATTCACTCGAAGACTGGAAGCTCTGCAGCGCCGCCTTGTAGTCCGTCATTGTTCCCTGGGTTTCCTTACGTGTTCCGGCTCTGTTTCCCCCCGACTTGGGCGGAATCAAGGTCGCTAAGTTAGCACCTCCTCATGGGACCATCAAGACCTCGCCGGTGTCCGGCCAGCGTTGGGGAAAGCGCCGTTTTTTATTCAGAGCCGCTTTCCGAGCAGCTCGAGGGCCTTGGCGATCATCGGATCGGCGCCCTTCTCCAGATCGGCCCGGGTATTGCGGACCTCAAGGTCTACGGGGATCCCCTTGCTTTCATAGCAGACCTTGGCCGCGGAGTAATAGCGTTGGTGCGAGAGGGTGTATTTCCAGCCGTTGGACAGCTTGCGCTCGAGCATATCGCTGAAGATACCGTTGGTGTGGTCGCCAATGAGAGTCGCCTGGGGGAGGTCCGCCATGAGCATAGCGAAGACATCGGCCGCGCTGTAGGAGGCATCGTTGGTCAGCAACATCAGGTAGCCCTTGTAGCGCACAGCTCCGCCGGGCTCGAGGTGACGGGTTTTCATTTCCGAGAAGTCGTCCTCGCCGGGCCCCTTCTTGGTCTTCTTATAGTGCCCGACCCGTTTCTTATCGACGAAGCGGGTGAGGGTCCGGTAGACGAAATCATCGGTGCCGCCGGGATTGTCGCGAATGTCTACGATGATTCCCCGGGTGTCCTGCAGCTCACCCAGGATCTTGTTTAGGGCTCTGTCGAGAGCTTTCTTTCCGAGTCCCTCCATCTCGGCGATCCTGAGATAGCCAAGGTCTTTGCTGCGGCAATAAGAGAAGATCTCGGCGAGCTCCTTCGGTTCGCTGAAGCCGGCGGCTTTGAGGGTACCGGCGATCATGTTC
>DODI01000364.1:0-1999 GCA_003509045.1 Planctomycetota bacterium
CGCTTGCCGTTTTCCTCTACCCCGGGTTCTTTTTCGAGCAGGCTCTTGAAGCGGTTGCTGTGGATGTTGACGAGGTGGCCGGCCGGCATGCCCAGGTCGCCGGGCGGCCTGTGGTAGAGCGACTCGGGGTTCTCCCCGCATTGGATGCGAAAGACCCGATCGAGTACCGGGAGGTCGATCAATTCTCCTTCCGCGAGGTCACGGGCCAGCTCAACGGTATTTCGAAGCTGCCTGATATTGTTCTCGCTCCAATCGTGGTGGACGAGCGTATCCATAGTCTCCGGGGTTACCTCCGTGGAGTCCTCACGCGGCTCGGCCTGGTCCATCAGCCTCAGGAAGTGGGCTACCAGGAGCGGGATGTCTTCCCGTCTCTCCGCCAGCGCGGGGATGTGGATTGGGAATTTGTTGATGCGGTAGTAGAGATCCTGGATAAAGTCTCCGGATTGGACGCGCTTGGCGAGATCCTCGTTGGTCGCGCAGATCACCCTCACATCCACTTTGCGAGATTTATTTTCGCCGACCCTGCGCAGCTCACCTTCCTGCAGAACCCTGCGGAGCTTCTGCTGAAGGCTCCTGGAGGAGTCCTTGATTTCGTCAAGAAAGATGGTGCCTCCATCGGCTTCTTCAAAGGCGCCCATCTTTTCGTTGTTGGCGCCGGTGAAGGCTCCCTTGAGGTGACCGAAGAGCTCGCTTTCGAGGAGATGTTCAGATAGTCCAGAGCAGTCGACCACGATGAAGGGCTCCGTTTTGCGCGGCCCGTTGTGATGGATCGCGTTGGCTATCAGCTCCTTCCCCGAGCCTGACTCGCCGGTGATGAGCACGGTGCGGTCGACCTCGGCAGCGATCCGAACGAGCTCGAAGACACCGGTGATAGCCTCGCTTCGCCCGATGATGTTGCCCATGTCGTAGCGTCCGACGGCCTCCTCCTTGAGCTTGCGGATTTCCCTGACATGTCCTTGGTGGGTGATGCCGAATTTGACGAAGGGGGTGATTGTCTGGGCGAATTCCTGCAGGAATTCGAGATCATTTGAGTTGAAGACATTTCCCGCGGACTCGCTCTCGACGTAGAAAACCCCGACCGGTCGATTTTCTGAGTGCATCGGTACGGCGATGAGCGAGAGCGTCTCGAGCTGCTTCAGGCTCTCTGCGTTCATGAAGCGCGGGTCGTCCTTGGCGTTTTCGCAGAGTATGGCCTCGCCGCGCTCAAAGGTTTCCTGCACCACGGTATGGCTGAAGCTCAGGTCCGCATCCTGCGTCTTCCAGCCGGCCTTGATCTCGAGATTCTCGCCTTCGGGGCTCTTCACGATGATCAGCGCGCGCTCGATGGCCTTCTCTCCATCGAGCTCGATTTCCTCCAGCGCAAGGCCGAGGATCTTTCTGAGGCTCTCCTCGATATCGTATTCCCAGTCAATCTTCTGGAGGAGATAGAAGGCGTTCAGCGCCTTGTGGATACGAGAGAGGATTGCCTTGCGTCGATAGGCCGTTTTACTCATTGCAACCTCGCCTTGAATGTTTCCGTGAATCGTGAGCGCCTTGGGCCCAGCTGGCCGGCGCTGAGGATGGCCTCGGCGCGCCGCAAGAGCTCCAGGGCTTCTGTTTCTTCTCCGGTCAGCTGCCAGTAGAGGGAGAGCTCGCCAAGGGCTTCCGAGGTTTCCACAGGGCAGCCCATTTTTTCAAATTCTCTTATCGACCTCTCGAGATACTTCTCGGTCTTGTCTGCCCAGTCCGGGCCGAGGTCGCGGTAGGCGGCTCCGAGCTCGAGCGCCCTTCGCGCCGTTTCATAGGGACCGATCTCATTGTCGTCGGGGGCGCAGCCGAGATCGATGACCTGTTCAAATTCACCCCGCTGGCGGCACAGCCGCATTCGCAGTCCCAGCAGCTCGGAGGCGCCTTCAGGCCCTGCGCCGTCCTGGGCGATTCCCCGGGCCTCCTGGAGCACGTCCTCTGCGGCCTCGAGCATTTCTTTTTTCAGAAAGACCTCGGCAAGGCCGGCCAGGGC
>DODI01000364.1:2375-2865 GCA_003509045.1 Planctomycetota bacterium
TGGAAGAGCTTCTCGGCTCTTTCGTATTCACAGACAGCCACCTCGACCCGGGCCTGGTTGAATAATATATTGCAGGCCAGGGGGGTTCCGTCGTTTTCGTCATCCAGTATCGAGCAGCGTTCCAGGGCCTCCCGGGCATCCTGGGGGCGTCCACGTAGCAGCAGCAGCTCTCCGATGTTGCAGAGAGTTATGGCAACCCCCTTGGGGTCGCCAACCTCTTCAAAAATTTCCAGGGCGCTCTCGGTCGTCTCCAGGGCCGCCTGAAATTCTCCCCGCTGGGTCTGGATGCGGGCCAGGCTGTTGAGGCAGATGGCCAACCCCTGCCGGTCTCCTGTAAGTTTCCTGATCCGGGTGGATTCTTCCAGGTGTTCGAGGGCGGCCGACATCTCGCCGAGGGTACGGTAGGTATTGGCCAGGTTGCCCTGGATCCTGGCTATATCGAGAAGCTGTCCTGTTTTCCGGGCAAGCCCCAGGGCCTCTTTGAAGCGGG
>DODI01000364.1:3201-25067 GCA_003509045.1 Planctomycetota bacterium
GATGCTGCGTTCCGGATTGTTTTCGAGCCTCTCGATGAGGGCCAGCCCGAGGTGAAGTGGTACAAGGTCCCGCGGGGGCGCTTCTTCACCGTAGAGCTCGAGGCTTTTCTGGAAGTGCTTTCGTGCCTGGCCAAGGTCCCGCTGGTCAAAAAAGAGTCCGGCGAGGCCGTAGCAGGTTTTTGCCAGCGCGCGGGTGTCTTCCCCCGCGATGGCGAGGCAGCGGTCAAAATACTCCTTCGCCTCCTCCAGCTTTCCTTGGCGATGCAGTGTCCGGGCGATACTGTTCCAGAGCCCGGCCCTGTCACTGTCCGGGCGGATAGCGGCGCTCCGCTCTGCCTCCAGGAGGCAGTCGAGCGCGCTCTGCAGCTCCCCGCAGCTGAGGTGCAGGCTGCCGAGCTCGCAGAGAATGTTTTGTCGATCGTTTCCGGGAGCGAGCTCCAGGGCCTTTTCGTAGGCCTTGCGGCTCAGCTGGTTGGAATAATCTTTCGCTCCGCTGCGGGCGGCATCGAGGTAGTGGTTGTAGGCGTCCTCTCCAGCTCCTGCCAACTCGAAGTGCTCGGCGATCCTTATGCGGAGCCTGGTTCCCGGAGCTTCATTCAGCTCCAGCAGGAGCCTCGCCAGCCGTTTGTGCAGCCGCTTCGCTTGTTTCTCTGGGATCGACTTGAGCAGCTCATCGAGCTCCAGTCCCGGGGCGAGACGATAGCCCCCGGAGTCTTCGAGCAGCAGTCCCGAGGTGACCAGGCTGGCGGTCCCTTCCGGGATGGATACAGTTTCATCTTCGCCCTCGAGCAGGCAGGCCAGCAAACCCTGGTCAAAGGTCTCGTTGATGACCCCGGCGGCTATGAGCACGCTTTGCTGGGCGGAGTTGAGGGAGTCGAGCGGCAGGAGCATCTTCTTCCCGGGAGCCACACCCGCCGGTTTTCCGGTGCAATTCCAGCGTCCGGAGTCGCGTACCAGGGAGCCTTCAGCGACCAACTGGCCGAGTGCCTGGTGAAGAGCGAGTGGGTTGCCGCCAGAGCGCGTCGCCAGCGTCTCCAGGAGCTCCGGGGCGGCGGGAAGCCTGGGGCTGAGAACGGCTTCCGCATATTCCCTCAGGGCATTGTCATCCAGGCCTCCCAGGCGCAGGGGCTGGGAATGTCCGCTACAGTCAAGTCGCCTCCCGAGTCTCTCCACCAGGGATCCCGGCTGATGGTCCTCATCTCTGTAGCTCAGCAGGAGGAGAATGGGCGAATTACTGAGGGCCGCGGCCAGCCGGGTCAGCAGATCGATTTCCGCCTCGGTGGCGAACTGGATGTCTTCGAGGATCAGCAGCAGCGGCTGTCGACTGGCCAGCGAGCGGAGAGCCTGGGCAGCCTCGGCTGTCACCTGGTCGTTGGAGCTCTCCCGGGAGTCTCTCTCTGTCGGAGCTCCGGGAGGGGGCTCTTCTTTCACATCGGCAGAAAACCTTCTTCGGAACCCCGGGCTGTAGTCCGAGTTCCGGTTTTCAAGCAGGATTCGCCCCAGGCCTCCGTGACCATTGCGTTCCTGCCTGAAGGAGGCCTCCAGGGTGTTTGCTTCGAAGTCAAATTCAGCCAGGGCCTTCAGGCCGCTCGAGTGAAGCAGCCAGGATTTTCCGCAGCCGCCCTCGCCGACAAGCCGCAGCGATTGAAGGGCTCCTTGTTCGCGGACCTCCTCCAGTTTTTGAAGGATCAGCCCGCGTTCACGTTCCCGCCCGATGAAGACAGGGCGCATGAGGCGAGGTGAAGTCGAGGGCTTCTGCGCGGCCAGGGAGCCGGCATCTGTCAGCATCGCGGCCGCCTCCGCTGCCGTGGACGGGCGCTTGTGCTGGGCCTCTTCCATGAAGGAAAGAATTGTCCGGGCCAGCTTCGGGGCGCAGGCCTTGTTGAGCTTTTCGAGAGAAGGGGGGGGCGGCTTGCGGGTTAGCGCGGCGACGAGGGACTCGAACGGAGGCCGTCCGGCGATGATGTGGTAAAGCAGCGCTCCTAAAGCGTAGAGGTCGGAGCGCTCCGTTGTCGCCGTTGAGGCGATCTGCTCCGGCGCCATGTAGAGCGGGGTGCCGCCATCGTGAGCACCCTGGCGGCCGGATGATATTTTGCTCAGGGAATCCCGGGTCAGCCGTTTGCTGCCGCGGGCCAGTCCAAAGTCCAGCACCTTGATGGCCGGACCCGCATCGGAGGGGGGGGGACCCCCGCTTTCTTCCATTGGCCTGGAGGTATCGGTCGGCTCCAGCACCATGATATTCGATGGTTTCAGATCTCCGTGGATGATGCCGCGGTCATGTATGTACTCAAGCGCGAGGAGAACCTGGGTCGTGATGTGGAGCAGATGGTCGATCTGCCGATGACCGGGTTTCGGCTGATCGAGAAACTCATCCAGCGGGCGCCCTCGCAGGCGTTCCATGACGAGAAAGAGCCGGCCGCCGAGCGCGCCGGCATCGAGCAGGCGAACGATGTTTTCGTGGTGTAGCTCGCCCAGGGTACGAACCTCGCCCTCAAAAAGGCGCCGGTCAGCCAGGCTGTCTTCACATAGCAGCTTGATGGCGACCAGCTCGTTTGTTTTTAGGTCGATAGCTTCCCAGACGGCACCCATGCCTCCCCGGCCAAGGGGCTCATTGAGCTGATATCGCGGATGTTTGAAGTCGATTCCAGGCATTCGGGGGTCCTCGTGGGCATTCAGAGCCCAGATCCTATCTTAATCTCCCGGATAGAGCCCTGACGAGAAAAATGGCTAAAATATAGCCTCTAAAGTGGCTATTATTTTTTCGGTTTAGTCGAAGGGAGGCGCTGAAGGCCTTTTGCAATAGCCTGGAGGAGATTTTCAGGGGACGGCGATGTTCACTAAATCTTTTTAATAGAGGACTTAAAGAAGCAGCCGGTATAATTTCTGACTGGTTTGGAATAGCGCTATGCTTCCGGGTTGGGTCGGGGAAGCGTTGGTGCGATCCTGCTTGAGTAGAGGCCATATTATCGGTCCTTGAGCAGGGTTTCCGGGTATTGAAGACAAGAACAACGAGGAGTCTATACATGTTTATTTTGAGTCGCAGAACGCTTGGTTTGTTGATCGCGCTGGCAGGGATTGTCTGCGTCGGTGGCTGTTCCACCGTTAATGAAATTTCCGGCAAGGTCGCTACCAACGTGCAGAACAGGTTGCTTGATCTTACCGATCCTGTCAGTGCCGGTGTCGGCCTGGGCATGGGAGCCAGTGTGCGGGCCACCAATTTCGTCCAGGGTGGGGCACTCTTTACCCTCGCGAAGAATTCCTTCAGGGGACGCCAGGTGCAGTCTCCGATCAATTTTTCTCCAGAGATCGGTCTCTCTCCTGTTTTCCACCTGCGCAGTATCGATGCCCCCGAGACGGGCTTCGATGGACGGGCCGTCATCGCCGGCAAGACCCTCGTCGATGCGTCTGAAAAAACCTGGAGCGCCTGGGCTGATGGCGAGTCCTGGAGCTGGATTCCCGCGCGGTCGGATTACGCCACTCACTATGATCGCCACCTCTACGATGTCGGCTTCTCGGTGTACGCCCTCGTGGGGTTTGACCTCGCAGTCAACCCGATCGAGACTCCTTACGAGCTGGCCGATTTTTTCATCGGGCTGGCGAGCTTCGGCTTCATCGACCTGGCTGGTGACGATCACTCCTGGGAAGGGCCGAGGTTGCTCGATACCGTCGCCGGAAAGTAATCTTCCGGTTCACGGGATTCCAGCTTCACTGGCTACTGCTCCGCGGTGCCTCCGACCCCGGCCCAGTACGGCTCCGCCCACGCTGCGATGCTCTCGTCCCGGGCGGCTCGCTCAAAGTGCAGCCTGAGCTTTTTCTCGATGAGATCGTTGTTGAGATAGGGCAGGCCGAGGCAACGCCACAGGCGCTGAGCCTCTCCCCTCAGCGGCTCGCGGCAGCACAGGGAAAATTCGTCCGCTCTTCCGGCGAGCACATCGTCGAGGTCGTTGGCCCAGTAGGATTCATCGGGTTCTCCCGAGCTCTCTGCCGCTTCGAGGGAGAGCCTGGCGAAGCTGAGCAGGTAATCGGCTTCTTCAAAATCTTCACTCGTTCCGTAGCGCACCCGGATCCGGTATTCGCCGTCTGCGGCGGCCAGCAGGTGCTCGACCGGGGGAGTCCTGGAGCCGATCAGCCAGGGAAGGAAACGGTTCTGAAGGCAATCGCCGATCAGCTTCCGCTGGTCGCCTGTATCCCGCCGGTCTTCAAGCAGCGGTCCCGTGGGGAAGTCCCTCGCGAGCTTGCTTTCCGGATCAAAATGGCGCTCCTCTTCCTTGTCGAGAACGGTGACTCCCTCGGGATCCGAGAGTGACCGCAGCTTTCCATCGCTGAGCTCGTGCAACTGGCCCGGGACCATTTCCTCGATGGAGTGCTCGCAGCCGAACTGCTCAGCTACCTCGCGTTCCATGCGGACCCGATCTTCCAGTCGTATCGGGAAGAGAATACGGTTGTAGTCGGGGTTCAGCGCCTGCGGGTAGCAGATCCCCTGTCCGGTGATGACCCTGACAAGGCCGGGATTTCCCCAGAGCAGGTCAGCCTCATCATCGAGCGGACTGTAGATGTCGAACAGCTCCGTATAGGTTGCCTCGATGCTCTGTCCCAGCAGCTCCTTGCGCTGCTCCCCGTCTTTTGCCGAGAGCATGTTCATGGTGGAGTCGCCCTCGTTCTTCACGGTGAGGAAGCAGGCGGTCTGGACTCCATCTCTCGAGAACCTGTCGGCCAGCGCCTGCCGGGCGGCTGGGTCGTAGAGGGGCATGAGGGCATCCCCCTCTCCTATGAAAACCTCCGATTCGGTCTCGGCGGTGAGAACCATGACGTCATCTTCGTTGGTCGCCCTGAGCTCCGGGTTAAAAAATGCTCCGATCTTAAGTCCATGAAGGTCCAGCTCCAGGCCCTGGCAAAGTCTCGTGATCTCGAATTCAGGGAGGTGTTCTTTCAGCAGGGGCTCGAGGTACTGCAGGCTCTGGGGAAGGAGGATGGTCGGGGTCGGCTCCAGCTGCCGCAGTTTCAGCAGCGAGTAGGGGTCAAGGTGATCGGTGTGTGAATGTGATAGGTAGATGGCGTGGATTGGCTGCAGGGCTGACAGGTCAAGCTCCAGGCGCGGAAAGCGGCCCATCAGGTCGCCTATGAGATAATCCGAGAGCCAGGGGTCGGCGAGGATTCGCACCGGCTCTCCGCCTTCAGGAATCATCTCCAGGATGTAGCTGCTGTGCCCGAGTGATAGGATCTTCATCTCGTCTCCGTGGCCATTCGAATGGGTGTTGCTGAAGAGGAGAACAGAGTTTTACCTTAATTGCAACGGGACCGGGATTCGTGATGCCACGGCTTGAAAGGATTGCGGCTTTCCCATGGCTACAGGCTTCTGATATCCTTCTCAGAAAGAGGGCTTGCCAGGAGAGCCCGGTAGAGCCGGCAGATATCGAGAGGCAGGATGCATTCAAAAACACGCGATCTTTTTATCCCCGACAGCGGTCAGAAGGTGATCCAGCTGGTGCTCGATGGGCTTGGAGGGCTTCCCGATCCCGAGACCGGCCGCACAGAGCTCGAGACCGCCAACATTCCCAATCTCGATCGATTGGCCAGCCGCTCCTCGCTGGGGAGATCGCTCCCCATCGCGCCCGGTGTGACTCCCGGCAGTGGTCCGGCCCACCTGGCGCTCTGGGGCTATGAACCCTACGAGCTTGAATTCGGCCGCGGTGTTCTCGAGGCGCTGGGCAGCGATTTTGACATGCAGCCGGGGGACCTGGCTGCCCGGGCCAATTTCGCGACGATTGACGCCGACAATATCGTTCACGACCGCAGAGCCGGTCGCCCTCCCGATGAGGAGAATGTGCGGCTCTGCCAGAAGCTTCGTGAAGGACTCGAGGGCAAGCTGCCGGGCGTGGAGCTCTTCCTGCTCACCGGCAAGGAACATCGTTTCACGGTGCTCTTTCGCGGCGGTGAACTCGGAGCCAGCCTGAATGACAACGACCCGCAGCGCGAAGGCCTCGAGTTGTTGCCCATCGTTGCCGGCGATACCGCCTCAGAGCGCTCAGCAGAGCTGGTTGCAACCTTTATCACCGCGGCCAGGGAGATCCTCGCGGATGAAGAGGTCGCCACCGGGATGCTCTTACGGGGATTTTCAGGTCTGCCGGATCTTATTGCTTTTAACGACCTCTACAGGGCGAACTCGGCCGCCATAGCCGCCTATCCAATGTACCGGGGTGTCGCGAGGCTCGTCGGTATGAAGGTGCTTGGTAGTCCTCATGGGATTGAGGAGGAGGTGCAGGCATTGGAAGAGAACTACGGCGAGCACGATTTCTTCTTCCTGCACTACAAGCCTACCGATAGCGCGGGGCACTCGGGGCTCTTTGACGAAAAGGTCAGCGCCCTGGAAGCCTTTGACGCCATCCTGCCCCGCATCGAGGCTCTCGAGCCGGCTGCGATGATCCTGACGGGCGACCATTCGACCCCCTGTATTCATATGGAACACAGCTGGCATCCTGTGCCAACGCTCATTTCTTCGAGGCTGGCGTTGAATAAGGCAGATGCCGTCTTCAGCGAGCGCGATTGTCTTGGCGGCGATCTTGGAAATTTCAAGGCATCGGAGATGGTCACCCTGGCTATGGCCCATGCTTCGCGGATGAAGAAGTTCGGAGCCTGAGTAGAGACTTCCGGCACCGGGCCGACATCAGCGCGTCCGTCCTCAAGCGGTTCCGCTCAGGATCTCCCGCGCCAGCAGCTCCTGGGTGAGGGGCGTCAGCAGGATTCCATTGCGGTAGTGTCCGACGGCCACGTAGTAGCCTTCCGGGGAAAGGGGGCCGATGGTCGGGATGTCGTGCGCCCCAAGGGGGCGGAGCCCGGCCCACGATTCCAGCACAGGAATCTCTCCCAGGAAGGGAAAGAGACCGGCGGCACCCTGGTGGAGACCATCTACAGCCTCCTGCTCGATCTCTTTATCAAAGCCCTTGTCCTCGACCGTTGTTCCGACGATGAGGCGGCCGTCCGCTCTCGGAACCAGGTAGACGCTGTGGGCGTAGATGGTGTGCCGCGGGATCTCTCTCTCGTTTTTCCCGCAGTCCAGCAGGAGCATCTGTCCCTTGATAGGCCGAATTTCTACCCGCTCCACGCCGCCAACTTCACTTGCCCAGGAGCCGGCGGAGTTGATGACAATCGGCGAGCTGAAGTCGCCGGAGATGGTCCTCACTCCGCTGACACGGTCTTTCTCAACGAGTACGTCGCGGACCTCACATCTTTCCCTGATCGTCACCCCGAGCCTTCTGCAGGCCGTCTCGAGGGCTTCGGTAAGGGCCCTGCTATCGAGGCTTCCCTCTTCTTCATAATAGAGTGCCCGGGTTATTTCCGGAGCGATTCCAGGCTCCAGGTCGCGGATCGTCTCCCCCTCGACAAGACGAGCGCCGTTGACCTCAGCGGTATCGATCTCGGTGGTGCTGGCGTCAGAGGTGAGAGGGCTCAGGACTCCATTCAGCCTGAGGTCGACGCAGAGACCGGTTTCTTCTTCAAGTTCCCGAGCGTAATCAGGGTAGAGCTGCAGGGAGATCTCGCCCATCTCGGAGAGTTTTGATTCTTTCTGAAACTCAAGACGCGGACACAACATACCTCCGGCGGCATAGGAGGCCTCTTGGCCTGGAGAGCTCCTGTCGTAGACGGCCACGGAGAGCCCCGCCGCGGCAAGCCGCCTGGCGATCGAGAGGCCGATCACTCCGGCCCCGATGATGGAACAGTCGGTAGAGTCGGATGTTGGGGAAGCGAAGGAGATCACGGTTTTTTTTCAGGCTGGCTTCTTCCGCGGTGACGGCCGGTCGCGCGCGCAAGGGCGTTTCAGGACCATGAAAAGGGACTGGCCCGGGGCAGGCGCCACAGACGTTCCGGTTTCTAACACAAAGCCCCGAGCTTCGCCATCTATTGACAACGGAGGCAGACTCTCGCTCACGCAGCCCTCAACCCTTGGGGCAGGCGACCTTTTTTCGGGCGGGAACAAACTGGAAGACCGAGCGTGTCTGCTCCTTGTTGTGGCAGACGATGCAGGAATTGCGAGCGACCTTGCCGAAGGAATGTTGAGCAGGTTTTTTCGGATGCTCAGGCTGCAGGCCGTGGCAGGACTCGCATTGGACATTGGCATAACTCCCGACGTTGGTCGTGTCGAGAAAGGCCGCTCCGTAGCCGAGGGTATGGCAGCCGATGCAATCGTAGCGCGCTTCGTCGCCGGTTTCCTTGAGGTCATCGAAAGTATGCGAGTGGGTGGTTGTGAGCCAGAAGGCGTGCTGCTTTTCATGGCAGCTTTTGCAGGCCGTGTGGGTCAGGTACCGGGTCTTGTCGGGCAGGTCTTTTTCGAGGTGCTTGACTCCGGAGAGGTCGATGTTTTTCTTCCAGGCGTTGACGAGGGCATCGATCTCCGGATCCGTCAGGTGGTGGGGCTCCAGCGAGATCCTGGTGAAACGGTACAGGTTTTTTCCGCTCAGAGTCTGCAGCTCTTTTTTCTGCTGGGCATCGGCCTCGTCAAATTCGACCAGGTCGAGGAGCTCGTCATACCGCGCTCCCGAATAGAGAGTCTTTCCTTTTTTGAACAGCTCCACGTCCACGATGCCCAGGCGGGCTCCCTGTCCGTCGCTTCTGAGGAAGAGCGTGTTGTTTTTTTCTTCCAGCCATTCGCTCTCCTCCTTGAGCCAGGTCTTGTGGCTTCCCTGCTGGATGTAGGGATCAATGATGATCTCGAGACCTTTCAGTTTCTCGATCAGGCTGAAGTTCGTATCTTCCCTGAGATGGGAGAGAGCTATGATGATGTCGGTTTTTGGCCGCAGGGCCTCGTAGGATTTTACCGCAGCGGTGAAGGGGTCAAGGATCTTGCAGCCCGGCGCGCGTTTTTCGAGGATCGGTTCGGGGATGGTTTCGAGGGTCAGGCCGATGACTCCCACGCGGACCCCTCCGGCTTCGAAGACCGCGTGGGGCTTGAAAAGGAGCTTCCCATTCTTGTCCACGAAGTTGGCCGAGAGCATCTGGAAGCGGGCTTTCTTTTCGAGCTTCAGCAGGTTGTCGAGTCCAGTGATGAGATCGTAGGGGCCGATGGCCAGGGCCGAATAGCCAATCCTGTTGTAGGACTCGGTGATGAGCTCTGCCTTGCGGACGGCCTCCTTGATCTCGGTGGGCTTCAGTCGCTTGTTGATGGGGAAGAACGCGCTGCCTCCATCGAGAAGCAGGAGGTCTCTGCCGGTGGCCTTCAATTGCTTCAGGAAGCTGGCCCGGCGGGTCATGCTGCCCTGGCGCACCTCCTTGTGTTTACAGCCACAGACATCGATGTAGCCGGCGTTGTTGATGTTGTAGACCAGCGTGAACTTTTTCGCGGTCTCTCTCTCGCCGGCGATTCCCGAGAGCACGGTCGCCAGGGCGCCAAGCAGGAGACAGATGGGGACCAGCAACAACTTGCGCCGGCAACGTGATATCAGGGTTCTCATTTCACCTCTTCATCTTCGGGCAGGAGACCTTTTCCTTGACCTTTTTCGGGTAGAACGGCTTGTTCAGGATCTGCGGGTTATGGCAGCCCCAGCAGGTTGATTCCTTCACCTGGCCGAGACGTTGGCGGGCGGGGTCTTCGGCATGCTTGGCATTGACGCCGTGGCAATTCTCGCATTGCACCTCCGTGAATTCGCCGACCTTTTCCGGCTCCACGTAGCTGAGGCCGTAGCCGAGGGTATGGCATTCTATGCATTCATAGTTCAGGTGGTCCTCGGTCTTCGTGAGGCTCGCATACGCCTTGCTGTGAGTCGTGCTCTTCCAGAACTTCTGCTGCTCTTCGTGGCAAGCTCCGCAGGTCAGAGCTCCGAGAAACAGGTCCTCGAAGAGGGTCGGTTTTTGGGGATCCTTATTGGCCGCCGCACGGTTCCCCTTGGCGATCTGGCTTATAACGGGATGGTCAATGATCTGCGGTTCGAGGGGATAGTCATAGATGGCGTAGTCTTCCTCGACATCTCCGGTCCGGGGGAAGTACATCTCGCAGATCGCCACTCGCGAGCCCTGGCCATCGATGCGTATCATCGGGGTCTTGCCATGCCAGGCAACGTATTCGCCTTCGGTTACCCAGACGGGCTTGTTGCCGGAGCGAGAGTAGGGATCGAGGAGGATATCGATTCCGGAGACCTTCTTCAGGATTTCCTCATTGTTGGTGATGTTGAGATGGGAGATCGCGATGACCATATCGCAACTCTTACGCAGTTCGGGAACGATCTTCCTGGTGGTCTCCAGGGCATCGAGAAGCTCGTATTTTTCTCCGAGGATTCGTTTCTTGTAGTTTGCGTTCAGCGAGCTCAGGGACACCCCGTAGATACCGACCTTCAGGCCCTTGATATCGACGACCACCGAGGGAGAGAAGACCGGTTTGCCGCTGCTTTTTTCAACCAGGTTGGCGCAGACGATGGGGAAGTTCGCTTTTGAGAGCAGCTCCTTCAGCTTGTCGACGCCGAACTGGAGATCGGATGGCCCGATTCCCATAGCCTGGTAGCCGAAGTAATTGTAGGCTTCGAGGATACGTCCGGCGATGCTCATGGCGTAGGTCTCGTTGCGTCTGCTCAGGGGCTTTTTCGTCGGGGATCCGAAGAAGGTGTCGCCGCCATCGATTGCCAGAACCGGGGAGCCGCGTCCACGCAACTGCTGGAAGAAGGTCATTCGCCTGGACAAACTGCCCAGCTTGATTTTCTTCTTTGGTCAGCCGCAGGTGGCTGTATATCCCAGGTTGTTGACGGTATAGGCCAGATAGACCTCCTCGGGTTTTTCAGTAGCCGCCGCGTTCGAAGCCGCCACGGCATTTCTGCCGGGAATGAACCCAGTGAGGTAGAGTGTCGCGATTGTGCCGATGATGCAGAAGGCCATTACCAGCCAGGCAGGTACACGGGAAGACCGTTTCAGCGCATCGTTTTGTTCAAGCTTCATTGTCTGATTCATCTCTTCATCCCAGGTCATCCGAGGTCCGAAAATTTACGGTCAGGACCTCCATTGTCACGAATAACGAGGCCAGGCGCTCCGGACTCCTCCCAGGCATTCATAGCCGTGGTTATTCTCTCAAACGCAGGGGTCCCGATTGTCACAATCGGGAGCATCCCCTGATTTCGTAGAGTCGCGTTCGGGGGCCGAGGGCTTTGCCTCGAGGAGAAGGAGGCAGCCATAGGCCACATCTCCACCATCCACTTTTCCATCATCATTCAGGTCATCCAGGCAGGGGTCATCCGGATCGATCAGTTTGGCTGTCGGCAACCGGGCTTTTTCATACCGCCTGGCAAAGAGGCCGAACAGCTTCCCCATATCCAGCTGATTGAGGCCTGCCGTTAAGGTAGTTATCGGCTCGCGAGCGGTTGAAACTTCAGGCGCTGTAGCCGTGAGTTTCAATCCGGAATTCTTTTCGGAACCGATCCGGACCGCGGGTTCTGATAATGTCACGGAGGACTTGTCGATGGGCGGCCTGGGGGCCTCTGTGGAGTCGGTTGCGGGGATAACTGCAGAGACGACAGGGGGGCCACCGGTCCTCAGGCTGCCGCGGGTCTCTAGGCTGCCGCGGTCTGTAAATACCAGCAGGGCAAGGAGAATGCCTGCCGCTGCAAGTCCCGGCCAGGGGCCTGCTTTGCGAAGCCAGATAGAGAAGGACGAGCGGTGGAGTCCCTCACGACGGATCTCTGCGCTGACCTTCGAGGCGAAGTTTTCCGACAAGGTCGGAGAGCGCACGGCGTTTTCAATGAGCCAGAGCTGCTCGGAGTCGAGCTCGGCTTTTCGAGCCTGGCAACTGTCGCAGGAGGTTAAATGATCGTCCAGCTGGACTGAACGGAGCGGGTCGAGTTCCGCCTCGACAAAGAGGTGTAGATAAGCTTCCGCTTCCCGGCAGCTGATAAGGGGATGGTCTGGTTGCATATGAGCTGGTTGCATATGATTTGGGCTTTCCTTAGGTGACGCCATCATCCTGGCCTTTCCTGTCGCGCTGGCTCCAGCGTTCACGGATCATCTTCTTTCCTTTGCGAATGAGGTAGTCGATCCGGTGTGATTTGACCCCTGTTTTTTCACTGATCTCGTCGTAGCTCATTCCCTCGAGGTATTTCAGCTTCAGGACGTTTTTTACATCGGTGGGGAGCTTATGGAGGAACTCTGCGATCTCGGGTTCATCTCCCTGGAAATGAGTACCCGGCTGGCCGCTTCTCAGCTTATCCATGCGCTGCTGCTGGCTGAGGCGCCGGGAGATCTCCTTGAATTTGACGATCTTGATTTTTTCGCGTTGGAACCATTTGTGACAGCGGTTGTAGGCGATACCAAAGAGCCAGCTCCTGAATTTTCTGATGTCTTTCAGGTTTGGCAGAGACTTGAAGGCGGCAAGAAATATGTCCTGGGCCAGGTCTTCCGCATCAAAGCAGTTGCGGCTTTTGTAATAGCAGATGTTGTAGATCGCCTGTTGGTAGCGTCCAATCAAAGATTCAAAGGACCCCAGGTCGCCCTTCAGAGCCTTCTTGACGAGCGCCTCATCTTCACATGCGATGTTTTGGGAGTCAGACCCGTTCCGGGTACCGTCCTGAACGTCGCCTGAAGTGGTCCGGCCCGATTTTTGACTCATAGAGCTATCTTACTACTAACACCGATTTTCAGAGGGGCGCTTTTTCTACAAGTCCTTTAAAAACAAATGTTTATCAGACAAGAGAGAAAAACTTCAACGGTCTCGCTAATGGAGTACCCCGTGGAGTCGTTGGGTCGGAATAAATCTTTGGGTAGACCGGTATAAAAATGGGTGTTTACTGGTTCAGCTTCGCTTGAACCTCTCCTCCTGTTGTCGTAAGCTCATATCCCATGCAGAGTAATACAGAAGTAATCGATCTCAGGAGTGATACGGTTACAAAGCCGGATGCGCCGATGCTCGAGGCCATGTGCTCGGCACCGCTTGGCGACGATGTCTTTGGCGATGATCCGACCGTCACCAGGCTTGAAGAGCTGGCGGCTGAGAGTCTCGGCAAAGAGGCTGCGATCTTTGTTCCCTCAGGCACCATGGGCAATTCGATCGCCGTAGGAACTCATTGTAGCCCCGGGGACGAGGTTATCTTCGAGTCCCTGTGTCATACCTACAATTTCGAGTGCGCCGGAGCTGCCCGTTTGTGGGGAGTCCAGGCCGTCTCGATAGCCGGTGACCGGGGAGTCATCCCCATCGACGCGATCGCCGCCGCGATTCGGCCTGAAGATGTTCACATGGCGCGTACGAAGCTGGTGATTCTCGAGCAGACCAGCAATATTGCCGGCGGCTGCATCCTGCCCCTGGATTATCTGGAGGCGGTCTCCTCCTTGTGCAGGGAACGCGGACTTCGATTGCATATCGATGGAGCGCGGATCTTCAATGCCAGCATCGCCTCTGGAGTCGAGGTCTCCAGCTTCGCGGCCTGCGCCGATACCGTCATGTTCTGTCTTTCGAAAGGGCTTGGAACTCCGGCGGGATCGGTGCTCGCGGGTACGGCTGAGACCATCGCCGAGGCCAGGCGTTTGCGGAAGCTGCTCGGCGGAGGATTGCGCCAGGCAGGGGTGCTCGCGGCCTGCGGCATCTACGCCCTGGGCCACAACATCGAGCGCCTCGGCGAGGACCATCGCCGCGCGGCTGAGCTGGCCGTGAAGCTGAAGGAGCTCAACCTTGAGGGTCTGCGAGTTTCCTCTCCCGACACCAACATGGTTTTTCTCGGCTGGGATGGAGAAGATTCCGACCGCTATGCTGAGTTCTCGAGCAGGCTGCGCTCCGATGGCCTGCTTGTCGTGGGCCTTCCCGGCCGTGGTATTCGCATCGTGTTTCACAAGGATGCGGATGACGACGCGGCTGTCCGGGCCGCTGGAATCCTCTCCAGGAATCTAATGGATCTGTTTTCTTGAGTGAGCGGGAGCACGGCGACGAAGAGCGGCGGAATTTTCACGGCAGCGGAAATGATGGCTTCGAATGCGGGCATTGCGGTGAGGACGTCCGGCCGCTTGCCCAGGGCAGCTATCGTAATCACTGCCCCGCCTGTCTCTGGTCAAGGCACGTCGATGTGGTTCCCGGCGACCGCGGATCGGACTGTGGCGGCTTGATGGAGCCGGTCAAGCTGACGGGGGCCAGCGGCACGGGCTGGAAGGTGCTCCAGCGCTGTACCGCATGCGGCTTTGAGCGAGCCAACGGGGTGGTCCTGGACGATTTGAGACAACCAGACAGCTGGGATGTGCTGGTCAAATTGGGAGCAGAGAGCCGCTGAGGGCTTATTTGCGCCTGGACGAGGAGGTCAACTGCGTCCCCGCCAGTTGGTGGCGTTTGAGCTCGGCGCGCAGGGTCTTGGCGTAGGCGGTCAGCCCGGGACCAGGACAGTGCGTGTGGCCCGGAAGAATCTCAGCGTGGGTGTAGAGGCGGCTTGCCGGTATGGAAAAGTACTGTCCCAGCTTGAGCACGAGGAGCTTCAGGCCGTCACGTTGCGCCTTGTTCAGCAGCTGCTTGCCGGTGCTGTAATTCCCCAGGACGACAATTCCGATGTTTCCGCGGTTGGCATCTCCCCGGGCGTGGGCGCCCTGGTAGGATACCGGCCGTCCCTGCCAGACCCTGCCGGCGCGATCGACGATATAGTGATAGCCGATGTCCGCCCATCCCTTCTCGCGCTGGTGGTAGCGCTGGATTCGGAGGATCTCCCTGGAGGTTCCCCATTTTGAGGTCGTGCTGACCCCGGCGGGTTCCCCTGAGTGGTGGATGGTCATCCTGAAGATCTTGCTCAACGCCTGCGGAGTTGCCCGGCTCCTGGTCGTGGATTTTGCTTTCCAGCCGGAGCGCGGCAATACCTTGAGGTGGGGGAGCTGTCGGCTTCCGGTTTTCGAAGGTCTTGCCGGCAGATCGCCGATCCGGGCTATGGAGGGAGCCTTGGGAAGTTTTTCAGCTGCGAGACGCGGTCGGGGAGTAGTAAGGATTGCCTGGATATGCGGGTGCCCGGGTTCCTTGAGCCGCTTGAACAGGGCGTCTGCTTCGCCGGTCTTTTTCTGCATTCTCAGGCAGACAACCAGGTATGCCCGGCTCTCTTCCAGGCCGAAGCCTTTCATCCCGGCAAGGCTCTTTTCGAGATAGCGCTCCGCGAGGGTCAGCTTCAGCTGGCCGAGGTGCGCCTTTCCGAGCAGGTAGTCGGCCTGCGCCTGCAGCTGGCTGCTGGAGGTCTGCCGCCTGGCTTCATGCGCGCAGCGGATGGCGCTCGTGGCGCTTCCCTCGAGGAGGTAGGCTTCGGCCGCGGCGAGGTATTTTCTCACCCGCGTGGCATCTGCCCGGCTGCGCCTGGCGTATCCCTCCAGCGTAGAGCCTGAGCCGGCGCTTCTCGTCCTCGCTCCGGGAGCGGCCTTACGCGAAGACGATGGCCCAGAGCAACCTGCCGCGAGGGCGAGCAGGAGCACAGCACAAAGAAGCCGGGATCTCTGGTAATGGGTGCGCAAGCAGGTTTCTCTTCTTCACTTCATCCAGACCGCAGGCATTCGCACATCGCCACGGCAGGCAAGAGGAATACTATCATGGCGGATCTTGAAGTGAAAGACCCAAGAGGACCGCCTGCCTGGCGGATCTTTCCTACCTGGGAGCCGGGGCTGGCAGAATCAGCTCTTCAATATCCGTTTTTGCTGAGCTGGAGCCGCCAATCAGCAGCAGGCGGTATTTCCCCTGTTCCTGTACCAGGTAGCTACGATGCCGGCTTCTGGCCGAGGGCAGCAGGGAGGCGATCTTCTTGAGCTGGCCTCCGCCGGCCTCGTCTGTCAGGTAAATTTCCAGGCTGGAATGCAGCTTGGGTTCCGTTGTGCTGCGGGGAGGTTCTCCGCCTGAGAGGAGCACTCCAAGTCCGGGGATCCTGCAGAGGTCGGCATTTTCACGAGTGGCGAGCCGGCTGGGCTCGGGGGCCGGGTGTCGAACGGTGTCGATTGCGCTGCGTTGTGGATCGGCGGGATCGAAGGTGAAGAGAATTCCGTTCAGAGCCTCGTGCCCATCGGGGGCTCGCCGGGGATCGGTGATTCTCTCAAGTGGATTCTGGCTGGGAAGTTCCCAGCTTGCGGCGATGTCTCCATCCAATCCATGGACAGGGTGGAGAAGGCTTCCGGACAGGAGGATGACGGAATCCGCCGCCGGTACCCCTTCGCTGTTGAGGCCGCCAAGGCCGGCGGAGAGGTGCCCGGTTCTTACCAGCGCGTACTCGGGCCTAAGTGCCAGGGAGGTGATGGAGTCACGCGGATTTTCAAGATTGATGAGGATGGGGGAGCTCAGGATGCTGCCGCGACGCGGATCAAAGAGGGTCTCGACCTCGTTCCCAGTGAGCTTCTCTCCGAACGGGCTCAGGGGACGATCGGGGGTCTTGAGGATGGGTACCCATGGGTCGATATAACGGTTGCGGCCGTAGCCGCCATAGGAGAGAACCCAGGTCTGCCCCTTTTCATCCGGGACCAGCAGGTCGAGGGTATGTCGAGCCCTGGCAAGGGATCTGAAAAGGCGGTCCTCCGCGACGCGGAGCTCGTCCCCTTCGCGTTCAAAGCGAATCAGCTCCGCAGATCCCGTAAAGCGTTCCGAGCCGTTTTCTCCAGGTAGAGTTCTTCCTCCATCGACAAGGAGTGACTGGCTGCCGACCGCCGCCGCGGCATGTTCAGCCCGCGGCACCTTGAGGGAGACGGGGAGCCTGCGAAGTTCCAGGCTTCCTGAGTTGCTGGACAGGAAGACGACGATGATGTCGGAGAAGACCTCTTTGCCGTCGGTGCCGCCACAGAAAACCACCAGGTCATCCTCGGTTCCTTCCTGCCGGTCGGCCCCGGGCAGGAGTGTCGCGGTGTGTTGCCAGGAAGGTCTGGGCAGCTTGCCGATCAACTCGAAGGCCGGAAGGGATGGGTCGGTACGCCTTGGATTGTAGAGGAGGACCTCGTCGATGGGCTCTTTTCCGGCTACGGTCAGTCCGCCGGCGATGACCGCGAACCTGTCCTGGAAGCGGGTCAGAGTGTGGTGCATTCTCGAGCCGGCTCCGCCGAAGGAGTCCCCGGTATCGACGGTCGTCGGGACCTTCGATTCGGGCAGTTCGATGTCGACCTCTTTTTCAGAGTAGACTCCCGGGCCCCCATTGAGAGCCTCTATGCGCTTCATCGGAAGGAGCCGTGTTCCGTTGACCGCGAGCCCGGAGGGAGCGTCGGGGCCGGTTCGATTCACTCGGGAGCCATCCCCCGCGATGCTGCCGGCGATCTCCAGGATCGGGTTGAAGCCGAGGATGATGTCGAGCTCGTGCTCGTTTCCGCTTTCGGCCGGAACCAGCTCCGCCGGCATCTCCTCGGAGCCCAGCCTGTCCTGGTCCTTGCTCAGGACGAGATCCTGGGGCACCCTCGGCGTGTAGTCGGCCAGCTTGTCAGCCAGCTTGATCTTCTGGTCGAAAACCAGCCTGATCCGGTCTCCCCGGTCGACGACAGCGTTGCCGCCCTGCGGGCTTGCATCGATCCAGATGGCCCGCTCTAGACGGGGTATTACCACCCGTTTCTGCAGGTCGATGGCCTGGAGGATTCCGTCTCCAAGGTCGATGAGCAGCCCGCTGGGGCCGGAGTCCATTCCAGAGACATGAACCCCTCGCAATTGAAGCTGAGGAGTCCCGTCGACAATGGTGATCCTGAGCAGTTTACGGTTCTGTTCGATACTCGCGCGGAGGGTTGATCGAGTGGGCGGGTCGATGCTTGCCTTGATGACGCTCGGGTTGAAGCCGGCGGGCAGCTCCCGGTCAAGGTAGACCAGGATGCTCTCGTCCTGCTGGGCCTGGCCGTCAGGGTTCTCATCCTGAAATTCGGCCAGGCGAACACGGGCGTCCGGGTTGTGGCCACAACCGGCGCTGGCAGCGAGGGCCGCGGCGGCGAACAGGGTCCTTAACGTTTTCCCCAACTCCACGATGGTTTACTGCTGTTCCTGGGACCAGTTGATCATATAGGACTGGATCTTTTCATCTGATTCAGATTGCGCTACGTCCCGAAGGGTATCCATCGCCACCGAGGTTCCAATACGGCTGAGGGCCCTGGCCGCGCTGAGGCGGACTGCGCTCTCGCCGGCGTATCTCGCCTGCTCCTCGAGGAAAGGAATAGAGTTCGGATTTCCGATTTTGCCGATACTCCCCAGGATCGTCTGCTTGTTCACCCAGTAGTTCTCATTTTTGAAGGCGTGGTAGAGCTGGGGAAGAGATTCGGGCGAGGCGATCTTTCCGAGCGCCTGGGCGTACTTGTTGCGATTTCTTTTCGAGGTCTCGTTGTTGAGGCCGTCGTTGAAGAAATCGAGAGCCTCGTCTCTTCGGTGGTGCTCTCCAAGCTCCCAGATAAACTTGTCCCGGTAGGGGCTGAAGCCCTGGTTTTTGATGAGATCCTGGAGGACATCGTAGGAGGTGTCGTTTTGAAGTTTTCCCATAGCCTTGATCAGGTACCCCATCTCCGAGCGGTGGCCGGGGTTGGATTGCCGGGCGACGAAGTAATCGCGCAGAGCCCAGGTGGCGCCCTCCGTCTTTGGGCCCAGGTCTCCGATGGCGGCCAACATAAAGCGGCGATATACGAAGTCCGGTTCCGAGTTGAGGATCGTCGAGAGGGTCTCCAGCGATTCAGGCCCGAGGCCTGCGAGGAATTCACGGAGCTCGTCGCGTTTTTTCATCAGCAGGCCGGCCGAGTTGGCGCTGCGGCCTCTCTCGTATTTGTCGAGCAGCTCAAAATAGGTGTGAAGCTCTTTGGCCAGCTCCGCATTCCAATTGGGGGGCAGCTTGGGAAGGTGCCAGCGGGAGAAACCGTCGGCCGCAGGGACGCGCCTTTTCTGGACTCGGCGCCTGGGCGCCGAGGGAGGGCCGGTTGGGACATTTCCCCGGGCTACGGGTCTCTGGGGGGTGCTTTCAGAGGGTTCCTGCCGGGCCTCGGGTGCAGCCTCTCCCGTCTCGGGATCCTGCAGCTCGCTGAGCACCAGGAATACGAAGAGCACCGTGAGCACGGCCGCCAGCGAGAGCGGTATAGCGATGCGTATTTTCTGGCTCATAGTATCCGGTCCAAGAAGGCTTCCGCTTCAACCAGTCTGCTCCATCCAGGAGAACCTTATGCTGGGGCCGGCCTGGATTTCAACCGGCCAAATCATACCACGAACCGGCAGCTGCGTGGACGCGGACGTCCGTCCGGCTCGTTATTACGTAAGCTGCTGCCCCGACAGTAACTTAAATCAATCTTCGTTGAAGTCGCTGTTGCCCGGCGGCAGGAAAACTTCCGCCGAGGGAGCAGTCGGTTCTCCTCCAAAGGCGCCGAAGGACTTTCCTCCGCCAGCCAGGAGAATCCGGTCGTCGTAGGAACCAATGATTCCATCTACGCCGCCGATCTGAAGGCAGGTCGTATAGGCTCGCTCGAGACCCTTGTTTTCGGGCCATCGGTTCTGGGGGGTCGTTCCCCAGGACAGCATATCGGAGGTGATGTTCCCATCGATCGTGAACCAGGTTCCGACGATTCCCAGGTAGTTTTGAGGATTTGTGCGGCGCTCGTTGACCAGGTTGCGGGGCTCGTAGTTGTTGCTGAGGTTGGCGGCGACGTTGAAGAAAGGATCAAAGACGCTGCCGGCGATCATCGCGGGGCTGTTGTGGTTATAGACGCAGCCGCCGGGAACGGGATAGACATCGACTCCCGCCAGCGAGAAGACCCAGATCTGTTTCTCGAGAACGGGATGGATCGCATCTTCAAACTTTCTCGGGAGGGAAACCGGGTTGGTTCCGCAGCGGGAGATCTGGTCGCCGCGAGCGGGGGCCAGGGGCCCGGGATATTCCATATTCTGGATATGGGTGAGGTACAGGTCTTCACGAACCTCGAAGAAGCGGATTCCGCGGGCGGGACCGGCTCCGGGTTGGTAGCTTGCGACAAAGACCTGGTCGATCAGAGGAGTCGTCGGGCAGGTGCCGTCGCTGTTGCCGTGGGTGATGAGGACGCTGTTGCCCATGCCGCGGACGCCATCAGGCGTGTAGTCGTTGAATTTCCCCAGGTTGACCGCGTAGGGTCTCTCCAGCCGGGCATCATCAAGCTTGACGCTTGAGATGAGCGTGAAGATGTTCGTTCCCGGATCAAAGACCTCGATACTGGTTTTGCCGTCAGCCTCGCCGCGTCCCACGGAGCCGGGGAACTTGGTGTCGGGCGCCAGTCCCGAAACAGCGCTCAGGGTTTCCAGTCCGGCGGTAACCATGTACATGTCATCACTGCCCCCCAAGACGTTGTCCGGGCCGGCAAGCCTGCCGACGGTGTGGTCCGCGCGACCGCGCTGTGAGGCGAGGCGGGCGGGCGTTGCGGCTGAATCCCTGAGGGTGAGGCGCACGAATGAATTGTCGTTGGGTGAGAAGACCTCGACATCACGGGTCGAGGGATAGCGGGCCTCCTGGGTTTCAGCTCCAGGGGTTCCCGGCTTAACGTTGGGGTTGACCACGGTTACGTTCGTGAGGGTCTGGCCTCCGGTGACAATCAGGTTGCCGTTGGGAAGGACGTCGACGCGGTGACGGAAGCGGGCCTGGACCATCTCGCCTTCGACAAACATCGATTGACGGGTGTTGGGGTCGAAGACCTCGGCCCTGGCGACGACCTCGCCGGCGGCCAGGTTGGTGGTTCCGCCAATGATCAGGAACCTGCCGGTGGGCAACTCCGTGATGGTGTGCAGGATTCGGGGGCCGCTGAGCATGACGATCGGATTGCCTTCGATGTCGCTATCGACCCAGAGGCCGGTCTCGGTCTCGACGACGGGCGCGTTCTGGTCAAAGGTCGACTGGTCGAAGAACTCGATGGAGTCAAGCGAAGAGAGCCCGCGTTCGTCTGAGCCGCCAAACACGAAGGCGAGACCGCCGGTGTGAGTTTTTCCCTCGTGCATGTAGCGGGGCGTGTTCAGCTCGCTGGTCTGCTTGTAGGGCAGATAGTTGTTGTTCTCATCAAACTCTTCCAAGGGCGGAGCCGACTGCAGCAGGTTTGAGATGCGGGACGTGGGAGTGCCAAGATCGCAGCCTCCTGATGCCGTCACAATGACCAGGCCGCAAAGACAGCAAACG
Source organism: Planctomycetota bacterium (assembly GCA_003509045.1). Taxonomy (GTDB): domain Bacteria; phylum Planctomycetota; class UBA8108; order UBA8108; family UBA8108; genus UBA8108. Next base: position 24,231 of record DODI01000364.1, read on the forward strand.
AGCCCGTAGAGGGCTTTTTCAATCTGTCCGAATTTTATTGATCTCAAGGTTTCTCCATTTACGGCTTGAGCGCCGTTATCACTAGAGTGCTTCATTTCTCAGCCTTGTTTTTCGGCTTTTCTATTGGGAGAGCTCTTTTCCCTAGAACGAGCTCAGAAAGGATCCTGCTGTTCAAGAGATTGTTCACGAGAGAACGGAGAGTTCCCGATTCCAGATACATTAAATATACAGTAACAGTTGATATGACCCAACATTCAGACCATCGGCAAACAGGGTCACCTTTATGTATCGCAAAAAATGTTCCAAGAAAACATTTTACGCTGTTACGCCCCGACTTTTCGGGGGCGGGCATAACTATTTTCTATTATTGGACTTAGCGTATTCCTCGATGGGCCTGAACAGGCCGCTATTTCAGGGCGCCCCCAACAACAATAAATGATTGGGCGTTTGGGAAACACATTAACCAGCCATTTTACAGGTAATTAAGGTCTTAGAATACTCTCTTTTTACAGCTGCTGAAGAGACTTTACCGGAGGATGCAGAGGCTTTCATCCGCCTCATCCGCCGCGCTTGCCAGCACCGGAGGTGTTGGTTCTCGCACCAGCGGGCAGGTTCTTCCTCAGGGCGTTGACAGCCTTGTCCCTGATACCAGGCGCGGGATTGCGTCCGCCGCGCCCCTGGCCTCTTCCAGAGCCTCTCCCGGGGCGCTCAGCCAGCTTGTCACGCAGGGAGCCCTTGCCGCGTTCTCCGCGGCCCTGCTTGGTGAGATCGGCTCCGAAGGTGCTCACTGCTCCGTCCTGCCCGTCGCCGCCGGCTCTGCCGCCGCCCGCTCCGCCT
>DODI01000394.1:0-8987 GCA_003509045.1 Planctomycetota bacterium
CGGCGGCGACTTCTTCTCTCGCCCTCAGCAGATCCGGGAGGGTCAGCCCACCGAGCCCGAGCGCTCCGATGCGGAGCACCTCTCTGCGGCTGAGGCCGGCGCAGCTTTTATGAACACTCGTATCTGTGAGGTTGAGCATCCGGATTCTCCAGGAGCCTCGCGGAGCAGGCAGCGAAGCGCGTTCTGTTCTCTCGATGTGCGTCAGGCGGCGCCGGATATCCCGGCGGCTTGCCTCGCTGACCATAATCTAAAACCCGCGCCTCCGCTTGTACAGCTTTATGTGTTCAACCTCTCTGAAACCGCCTGATTCGGGAGCTTTTCGGGGGAGCCTCTTCCCCGGGGGCTTGGTATGCGCGTCCTCTCGGGCTACGATAACCAGCCGCGGCAGCCCTGCCGCTTCACCTGGAGCTGAGACCAATAGAGAAAGGTACAGGATGAATACCCGAGTATTGCTTGCAGCGTTGATGGCTTCCCTTGTTTTTTCGGTTTACTTGCCCGCGCGCGCCGACGTCAAGCTGCCCAGCGTCTTCGGCAGCAACATGGTGCTCCAGCGCGACATGCCGGTGCCGATCTGGGGCTGGGCCAAGCCGGGCGAAGAGGTTACGGTGCGTTTCGGCAGCACGAAGAAAACTGTCAAGGCGGACGACCAGGGCAACTGGCGCGTCACCCTCAAGAAACTCAAGGCCTCCAAGAAGCGGGGCAAGCAGCTGGAGATCAAGGGGAAGAACAGCAGCATCGTCCTGCAGAACATTCTCATTGGGGACGTCTGGGTCGGTTCCGGCCAGTCGAATATGGAGTGGCCCGTGAGGGCGACTCGAAAAGGCGGCGATATGATTCGCTCGGCGAAGTATCCGGGGATCCGCCTCTTTCACATTCCCAAGGTGCAGAAGGGCGCTCCCGACAAGAACGTGAACGCGTCCTGGCAGGTCTGCACCCCTCAGTCCGTGGTGCATTTTTCAGCGGTGCTCTATTATTTCGGCCTGAAGCTGCAGGCCGATCTCAAGGTGCCGATCGGCCTGATCGCCAGCTCCTGGGGTGGATCCCGCATCGAACCCTGGACGGTGAACCCCGGCAGCACCGTCGGCGGCGGGATGTACAACGGCATGATCGCCCCGATCGTCCCATTCGCCATCACGGGCGCCATCTGGTACCAGGGTGAGTCGAATGTCGGCAACGGCGTGGGCTATCACGACCTGAAGAAGAACCTGGTCGCGGGCTGGCGCAGGGTCTGGAAGCAGCCCCTGCCTTTTTACTATGTTCAGATCGCTCCCTGGTCCGGTTATGGCGGCGGGCAGCTTCCGGCGCTCTGGGAGGGACAGACCAAGAGCCTGACGATCCCGGATACCGGCATGGCGGTGATCACCGACCTGGTCGACAACCTGGGGGACATCCATCCTCAGATGAAGCTCGAGGTCGGGCGCCGGCTCGCTCTCTGGGCGCTTGCGCGGACCTATGGAAAGAAGAAGGTTGTCTTCTCCGGGCCGCTGTACAAATCGATGGAGGTTGAGGAAAACAGGATCCGGATTCATTTCGCGCATACAGCAGGGAAGCTGGGCTCTCGCGATGGAAAGCCCCTGAGTGAGTTCCAGATTGCCGGCAGTGACGGCCAGTTTTACCCGGCGACAGCCCTGGTTGATAAAGAGACCGTGGTGGTGAGCGCGCCGGAGGTCAAGTCGCCGACCCAGGTTCGCTTCGGCTGGCACAAGCTCGCCAATCCCAACCTGATCAACAAGGCGCTGCTGCCGGCCTCGCCTTTCCAGACGAACAACTGGAGCGGCGGCACCGCCGAGGTCTTCGTGTCATCAGACCCGGCCAAGGCTTCCAGCGGAAAAACAACCACCGGCAGCAAAAAGAAATGAAAGCCGCTCCCGCCGTAATCTTCGTCGTCCTGGTCGCCTGCTCGCCAGCAGAGGCCCAGGATGAATCCGCTCGCCGTGAAAACATCGCCGAGCTGCTCGATGAGTTCGGCGCTGGCTACAAGATCTTCACCACCCGGCACTGGATCCTCGCCTACAAGGCCGATATTGAGTGGGTGAAGGCCTGCGGGGAGATGCTCGAGCGCACCTATGACACCTTCGTGGCCACCTTTGAAAAGGCTGGCTTCAAGCTCAATAAGCTTGAGGAGGACCTGGTGGGGGTACTGATCGGCGATGAGAAGGACTTTCGTGAGTACATGGAGCGCAAGCGGTCGCAGAGCGGACGCTCCGGTCCATCCCGGGGAGGCGGCGTCTACTCGAGCCGCACCAACCGCATCACCTTCTTCGATGACCGCACCCGGGAGCGGTCGCGCTCCAGCTCGAGGTCGCGGCCGGCCGAGCTGGTCAATATGAGCAAGGCGGCGCACGAGGGAGCCCACCAGCTGGCCTTCAACCTGGGGCTGCACAAGAGGGGGGGGCGCTATCCTCCCTGGGTCGTCGAGGGCCTGGCCGCCAACTTCGAGATGCAGGACGCGAGCAAGCCCTTCGGTCCCTATTCGAAGAACCTGAGCCTGAGGAGACGGGGTCTGCTCAAGCTCTTTGAGCGCGGCAAAACCCTGCCGTTGAAAGATTTCGTCGCGATGAGAAAGCCGCGCGATCCGCAGCCCGGGGAGCTGGGGCTGATCTATTCCCAGGGCTGGGGGCTGTTCCGCTTCCTGCTACTCCACTATCCAGGCAAGCTCCAGGGGTATCTTGAGAGCTTCACGGCCGAGGGATCCGAACGCCCGAGTCCAGAGGTGTTTCGCCGCCGTTTCGAGAAGGCCTTCGGGCCTTTCTCTAAGGTGGAGAAGAGCTGGGGAGCCTTCCTCGGGGAGCTTGAGAAGACCGAGGACGGTCAGAAGAGTCCTCGTCGAAAACGCCGTCGCCTGTAAGGGGCGGGCTTATTTTTCGTTTCCAGGGGAGGCGAGCTCTTCCTGCAGCTTCCTGAGAGACTCGATCCTGTCGGTGGTGAGGGGATGGCTCTGGTGGAACTGGCCCCAGCGGGATTGGCCCTCGCGGTATTTGCGCTCGATGAGCTGGTAAAATTCCAGGCAGTCGGCGGTGCTGCCGTAGACGGAGTGAACCAGCCGCATACCGAATTCATCGGCCTCTTGTTCCTGCCTGCGGGAGTAGCCGGCCTCGGCCAGCTGTAGGAAGAGAGTCAGCGAGCCCCCCTCGGTGTCGCCCAGGAGGATCGCCAGGATTCCCCGCATCAGGAGGCCTCGGCCTAGCCTCTTCAGGCAGTGGCGATGCTGGTGATGTCCCAGCTCGTGGGCGATCACCATGGCGAGGCCTCTCTCGCTCTCTACCTCCTCGAGCAGGCTGGTGGTAATCCCCACTGCTCCGCCGGGCAGCGCGGCGGCGTTTGGCTTATCAATATCCAGGCCGTAGAGCTTGTAGGGAAGGGGGCGAAGGCTCTTGTCCGCGGTCAGGCGTTTGAATATTTCCAGCGCGCGGCCGGAGGTGATTTTCGATTCGAGCATGGAATCGGTCCAGGAGAACCACCGGGCCTCGGTCTCTTCCGAAATGTTCGACGTGATGGCGTCGGCTGCCAGTCCCAGGCCGAGGTAGGCCAGGGTGATGATGACGACGACTCCCAGGATGTTCTTGATGAGATCGCCGGGAGTGGTCTGCGCGCGTGATACGTCCGCGGTCTTTTCGAGTTTCTTCGGGACGAACTTCATCCGTCCAGTCCGGCTGTCCCGGGAGCTTCAGAACGGATATTTCTCCCGTTGGCCTCTTCTTTCCCGGTGTCCGCCGCCTGGTAGGGTTGGGTGGATCCATTGGCATAGGTGATTGCGGTGGAATAGGCGATCACCTCGACCGTCCCCATGGCCTTACCCTTGCCTGAGCTGATAGTGGAGGTTTCCAGTCTGCAGTTGATGTATTCATCCGCTCCGGGTACGGACTCCTTCATTCGAAGGAGGGCCTCTCTCTTGCCGCGGTCAAGAAGCGGGGAATAGGATTTCAGCTCCCCCCCGAAGATCATCCTCCAGGACGAGAGGAATCGCTTGAAGTAGTCGATCGAGACTACGACCGAGCCGATGGCGAGGTCCGCGTGAGCGATGTTTTCGCTCGAGGGCACCCTGGTGGTGATGGCGGGTTTGTCCAGGAAGGTTTCCTCTCGGATCCCGATACTCCTGTAGTGTTTGCGCTCCTTGGATTTGCCGATGGAAAAACCCATCAGCAGGAGCACTATGAAAATAACCAGCTCGACCATCAGACCCTCACGGCGGTTCCGTAGGCTAAAATTTCAGCTGCTCCGGAAGCCACAGAAGATGTGGCGATACGGATGTTGATGACCGCGTTGGCTCCAAGCTCCTCGGCCTGCCGGCACATTCGATCGAGAGCCTGGTTGCGGGACTCCTGCAGGAGCTCCGTGTAGCCCTTGAGCTCGCCGCCGACAATGTTCTTGAAGCCGGCCATAATATCGCGCCCGAAATGTTTGGCCCTGATCGTGGACCCCTGCACCAGTCCATAGTGCTCCTGGATGGTCTCTCCAGGGATCGTTTCAATATTGGTCAGAATCATTTCCCGCACCTCCTTCGTCCTCATCCTACTGGAAAAAAGAACGGATAGGCAAACGGAGTCTTCGCCGGTGAGCAGGCAGAATCCCAGCCGGCTACGGTCACTCGTGTGAGCGTACAGAGGGAGGTTCGGAAGCCATCCGTTATTTCGCCGGGTTAGCCTTTCCCGGGCTTGGTTTCAATGCGCGCCCCTTGCCATCCCGGCCGCGTCCGAAGGAGCGATCGGTCTCCTGGGCAGAGAACTGGAGCTCATCAAGGATGGCGTTCTGCCCCTTGTCCCTGTCGACGAGGATAAGGGTCTCTCCGTCCCGGGCGAGGCGGAAGCTCGCGTGGAGCCCGGAATCATCGGTGTCGCCATCGAGCCAGATGACCAGGTAGCTCTCAGCGGCGATGGCCGTTCCCTCCGGAAATTTCCATTTGCGGGGATTGTTGAGGGAGTCGCTCAGGTAGAGGCCCGAGAGATCGATGGCCTTGGAGGAGCTGTTGTAGAGCTCGACCCAGTCTTCGAATTCTTCCTGGGGATCGGTGTTGGTTTTCTGGTTGGAGGCGAGGAGTTCGCTGATTCGAACCGGGAAACCCGACCTTCTGATGGCCTGGACCCTGTAGCTGAGGGGGGAGCCTTCCGCGCGGCGGGGCTCAAAGACAGTGGCGTCATTTGTCGCGGAGCGCGCCTCGGCGTAATAACGAACCAGGGTGCCCGCGGGATAGGCGGGGATGCTGCCGGTCCAGGCGGGGCCGTTTTTCTTCATCTCAGAAGCGGCAAAGGCGCCGAATTTTCCGGTGGCATGGTAGAGCAGCACCTTGCCGGGTTTCTCTCCCTTGCCGGTTCGTATGCTGACCTTCACCTTAGAGGAAGGCGAGGCTTCCGAGGGGCTGGCCTTGACGCTGCTGATAACAGGTGCCTTTTCTGAGAGAGCCGGGTGTTTCAGCAGGTAGGCCCTGCGCCCGGTTACGAAGTTCTTGATGCCGGCTACCGGCCGCCGCCCTCCGGAGAATTCTCCGTCGACGCCTTTCTCATAGGCTTCCGTCGGGTAGAGCTTGGTGGTGTCCTTGGCGATCTCATTTCCCAGCACCTTCCGGTAGCCCGCTACGACCGGTCCGATGGCATCCCAGTCAAGCGACTCATCGAGAATCGTTTTCACATGGGCGATGTAGCGGGCCCTGAGGTTGGGGGCCGAGAGTAGCTTGCTGATGAGGGGGCGTTCCCGGGAGTTCTCGAATTCAAGGGGGCTCTGCGTGAAGCGGCCGCTGGCGGCCTGTGGCGGGGGGGCTGAGGGTCTGCGCTCATCAGGGCGCCGGTCACTCTCATCTCCTCCAAGCCTCGGCGGACGTCCGAAGGGGCCCGAAGGTCTGCCGCTTCCGGCATCTCCAGAGCGCCGTCCTCTACCGCCGCGTCTTCCCCCGCCGGGCCCTCCTCCGCCTCCGCCGTGGAGACCGAAGGTCTCATTGCTGTCGTAGGGCATCAGGTTGATTCGGCCCGCGGGGTCCTGGTACATGATGAAATCGCTTCCCCGGCTTAAGTAGCCATCTCCATCCATCAGCAGGTTGTCGATCGCGATAAACCAGAGGGCTCGGTCGATGTTGAGCACCTTGGAGAGGGCCTCCTCGACCTTGTCGGCTGGAGTTTCATCGAGGAGCTTGCTCAGCCTGACGATCGAGTCCCAGGAGGACTCGGGAGCCTCGGTAGTTTTCAGGTGAATGTAGGACTTGTACTCATCGAGATTCTCACCGAAGTACCGCAGCCCCGGCGCGCGCTGAGGATTGGCGGGCACTTTCCAGCGGACGCCGCCCTTGGTGTCGTACCAGTCAGCGAGGAAGTCCTTATTGTATTGCTGGATGTTGAGATAGATTCCCCAGCTCTCCCCGTTGATGACCAGCTTGACGTAATTGGACTTCGAGGTCGGCAGGTACCTGCCCGTAATGTGGTCAAAGAGCACGTGGCGCAGGAAAGAAGGATCGGCGTGGCAGTTCAGCAGGTTGAGGGTCTTGTAGCCGTAGAGCCCGTCGTGATCGCCATATTCCATACGGATGTTGAAAGAGCGTTTCTGGCCGGCGGATACTCCGAAGAAGGAGGAGTTTCCCCTGAACTGGACCCCTACGCCTTCGTAGTTTTTTCCGTCCACCGTCATGTCGACGGGCATTTCCACATCGGTCCTGTAAAAGTCCGCCAGCTCCGTCTCCCAGTCAGCTCCGGGAAATTTGATGAAAATCGTCCGCAGGATGGATGCGTCGTAGAGGGGCCTGTCGGGGTAGTTCTTAACATCGGCCGGAGTGAGCTTTTCGGGTTTGCCGGTATTGAGGTTGGAGGACTCTCCGCCGCCGCCCGGGCGTCTGCCGCGCCGCCGGCTTCCGCTGCCCTGCTCTTTTACGTAGACCCTGGCTTTCGAGCGCTCTTCTTCGTTGAGCTTTCCATCGCCGTCCTTGTCGAATTTTTCGACAACCTTGAGGTCCTGGCGGCCCGGTCCGGCTCCTCGGCCGCCTGGAGCTCCTCCAGGGGGTGAGCCGGGCGGGTTACCTCCGGGGCGATTGGCTTCCGGGCGATTGCCGCCCGGGCGCTCCTGCAGGGAGTTGAGGATGAAATCACGCATCTTTTCACGCTCGGCGTCGTTCAACTCGCCATCTCCATCGGCGTCGAAGCGCTTGAGCATGGCCTCGCGGTCAAAAAGATCTTCCCGCCGCCCGCGCTCGTTCTGGGCGAAGGTCTGCTGGCCGAGCAAGCCGGAAAAGAGAAAGAGAAGGATGAAGAGACGAAGGGAGGTCCTGATCATGCGTCCGCCTGGATAACTGGAGCTTAATGAATTTCAGTCACATTGCGCCTGCAAGAGCCCGGTTGGGGGCACTTCGCGAGCAAACCGCGTATTATACAGGAACACCGGAACAGGAGGCAGGTTTCAGGGAGACTTTTAAGTTTCTTTAATGAGCCGGGGGGGGGCGGCCTCGTTTATTTTCCGAAACTCTCAGTTGGTCAGCTTCCCGCCTGCTCATCGGTCGTTGCCCTGGAGTCTTCCCAGGCTTTCAGGACATGGTTGACAATCTCGCTGACACCCTCACCGTGCTTGACCTGGGCGAGAATGAAGGGGCCATCTCCGCGCATCTTCGCGCTGTCGCGCTCCATGACCGCGAGGTCGGCTCCGATCGCCTCAGCGAGGTCGGTCTTGTTGATGACGAGCAGGTCGGATTGCGTGATGCCCGGCCCGCCCTTGCGGGGGATCTTGTCTCCTCCGGAGACGTCGATGACGTAGATCGTGTAGTCGGCGAGCTCTCGGCTGAAATGCGCCGCGAGGTTGTCACCGCCGGATTCGCAGAAGAGCAGGTCAGGTTTGATCCTGGCTGTGAGCTCCTCGAGCGCCAGGAGGTTAGAGGACACATCTTCCCTTATGGCGGCGTGAGGGCATCCCCCGGTCTCGACAGCCTCGATGCGTTCAGCTTCGAGAGCTTCGTTGCGGATAAGGAATTCAGCATCTTCGCGGGTGAAGATGTCGTTGGTGACCACCGCGAGGCTGAATCGTTCGCGTAGCTCAAGGCAGAGCGCGAGCAGGAGCGCCGTCTTGCCGCTCCCAACCGGCCCTCCGATTCCGACCGTAAAGGAGCGGCGGCTGAAGTCCCTGTCAACTGTGGGCAGCGGTCGAGCTTCAAAGATACCGGGATGTTCCATATGCTCATGCGTATGGCCGTGTCCTGCATGTTCATGGCTGTGCGAGTGCCCGCCGTGTTCATGGTTGTGGGTGTGTTCACCGTGTGAGTGTTCGTGGGAATGAGATGAGTTCATGGTTGGCTCCGTTTGGTCTTCAGCTCTGAAATAATCTCGAGTAGAGACGGTCCTGATTTGTCTGCAGGGCCTCGATCAATGGCGCGGTCTGGGCGAGGTCATCGATTCCCGGGATGGGCAGGTTCGTCACGATGGCTTCGGCAAATGAAGCGGCCTCACGCTGGATAACCTGCGCACGCAATGGCCCGATCACCCCGAGTCTTACCGCACTGGATAAAATACCACGGATGATGAAATAGAGGTAGATTCCGGAAGCTGTTTGGTCTTTTATATTCAGTGTATTGGAGATAAGACCAAACACCGGCGGGAGATGGCATGAGAGCCCATTTTCAATTACGTTGGTGCGCAATTGAGTAAGTTTGGAATCCTGAAAGACTGTCTCACAGGTTGCAAGCAGGGTTGCCCCCTGGCGCCGACTGGCGCGGTTGGCTACATGATTGCTTAGGAAAGCATTGCATAGACTATCAAGCTCGTAGAACGAATCCGGATCGTTTCGGGCGGAGATCACGAAAGGGAGTTGGCCGTTTAACGCCTGCTCCAGGCTGGTCCTTGTAAAGACCAGCAGGTCTTCTTCGTTCTCTACTCTGTCGCTTTGCCAGGCGGCTTCAAGGCCACTGGAGTGAGCGAAACTTCCCGCGGGGAAAGCGGAGTCTATTAATTGCCAGACGAGCCAGTCGGAGGATGACACAGAGGCTATTCCCTGAAATTCAGCGGTTTAAATCAGAAATAAGAATC
>DODI01000081.1:0-4614 GCA_003509045.1 Planctomycetota bacterium
GCTGGGAGAGGGCGACACGCCCCTAGTCAAGTCCAATCGTCTAGGCAGGGAGTTGGGCTGCCCTGAGTTGTATTTCAAGCTGGAGGGATGCAACCCCACCGGCTCGTTCAAGGACCGTGGGATGACCGCCGCGATCAGCGACGCCGCACGCCAGGGGGCCAAGGCGGTCATCTGCGCCTCGACCGGCAACACCTCTGCCTCAGCGGCCGCCTACGCGGCTCGCGCCGGCATCTCCTGCTGGGTGGTTATCCCCGAAGGAAAGATAGCCCTTGGGAAGCTTGCCCAGGCGGTCATGCAGGGAGCGCGGGTAATCGAGATCCCCGGAAATTTTGACGAGGCGTTCAAGCTGGTCCGGGCAGCCTCGAGCGAGCTTGGCCTGACGCTTGTGAACTCCGTGAATCCTTACCGGATTGAGGGCCAGAAGAGCGTTGCCTGGGAGGTGGTGGACGCCTTCGGGGCCGCGCCTGATTTTCATTTTCTCCCGGTGGGCAACGCAGGCAATATCACCGCTCACTGGGCGGGTTACAGGGACTATCTCGACAGGGGGGTCTCCTCGAGCCTGCCGGTCATGATGGGATACCAGGCCGCTGGCGCCGCGCCCCTCGTGCTCGGGAAGCCGGTGGAGAAACCCGAGACGCTTGCTACTGCGATCCGCATCGGTAATCCAGCCAGCTGGGACAAGGCCATCGCCGCCCGAGATGAGTCCGGCGGGCGTATTGACCTGGTCACCGATGATGAAATCATCGAGGCCTACAGGCTGCTCGCCTCTCTCGAGGGAGTCTTCGTGGAGCCCGCCTCCGCGGCCTCTTTCGCGGGACTGCTCAAGGTGTCGAGGGCAGGTGATACGCCTCTCGCCGGTCGTGTCGTCTGCACGCTCACCGGTCATGGGCTCAAGGATCCTGACTGTGCGGTTGCCAGCTCGGGCGCTCCAATTCGTCTCGAGAATGGGCTCGCTGAGCTTTCGAAGATGGTCGAGCAGGCCGCCGAGGATTGAGGACCAGAGACATGTGCGCAGAGAAGACAAAAATGAAAGTTCGCGTTCCGGCCTCGACCTCTAATCTGGGCTCTGGGTTTGACGTTGTTGGCCTGGCCCTCCAGATGTATCTCGAGGTCGAGGCGGTGGCCGAGGGAGATGGATTGGTGATCGAGGCCAAAGGACTGGGGGCGAGCCAGCTTCCCGGCGATGAGAACAACCTGATCTACCGCATGATCCGAGAGCACGCCGGGGACGCGGCTCCCGCGGGCTTGCACCTGAAGATTCGCAACGATATCCCGCTGACCCGGGGCTTCGGGTCGAGCGCGGCCGCCATCGTCGCTGGTGTCGCGCTGGGCCTGTGGATCAAGCGTGGGACGCCGGCCGAGCGCCAGGTCGTCCTGGAGGCTGCCTCCGCCGCGGAGGGGCATCCAGACAACGCCTCGGCGGCCGTGCTGGGAGGTCTGACGGTGAGCGCAGTTATCGATGGACAGGTCGAGGCGACCAGCCTCAGGCTGCCCTACGGTATCGAGGTGATCGTCTTGATTCCCGACCGGGAGATTGAGACGAAGAAGGCGAGAGAGATCCTGCCACTCAGCATTCCCCGATCGGAGGCGGTATTCAATCTCCAGCGGCTGGGGCTGCTGCTGGCAGGGCTCTTTCAGAACAATCGGACCTATCTCTACCACGGGGTCAAAGACAGGATTCACCAGGGGCGCCGGATTCATCTTCTGCCGCCCATGGGCGCGGTGGTCAAGGCTCTGAACGACCATCGAGGCTGTCTCGGCGCTTTTATCAGCGGGGCCGGTCCGGCGGTTGCCGCCTTTACCTCGGGTGACGGGCAGAAGCTCGGCGAGCTGGGAATCGCCGAGTTTTCAAAGGAAGGCATTCCGGCTGAGGCCAGGATTCTGGCTCCTGACTATCTGGGTCTGACTTACGATTGACCTTGAGGGGAAAAGGCCTAGTATCCGAGTGTTGAGATCATGAGTACCCCGGTGAATAACACTCCTATCCTGGTGCAGAAGTACGGAGGCACCTCGCTCGCTACCGCCGATCACATCAGGCGGGTGGCGAGGCGTGTCGTAGTGGAAAAGCGCAAGGGGAAGGCCGTCGTCGTCGTTGTCTCCGCGATGGGGAAGACGACCGATGAGCTGATTTCTCTGTCGAGGGAATTGTCAGGTCAGCCGGCGAGGCGTGAAATGGATATGCTTCTGCACGCCGGCGAGATCATCAGCGCGTCCCTGCTGGCGATTGCCCTCGAAGAGGAGGGCGAGAGAGCTGTCTCGTTAACGGGTTCGCAGGCTGGGATGATTACCGATGACACCCACATGCAGGCGCGTATTGAGGAGGTGGAGGGCGAGAAGATCCTGGGTCATCTCACCAGCGGCCGGGTGGTGGTGATCACCGGCTTCCAGGGCGTGTCGAGGCAGAACGAGATCACGACCCTTGGTCGCGGAGGATCGGATACCAGCGCGGTGGCTTTCGCCGTCGGCATTGGAGCCCGGCAGTGTGAGATCCTGACCGATGTGGATGGCGTCTATACGGCGGATCCCCGCATCGTGGAGAATCCACGCAAGCTGCCCTGGTGTTCCTATGACGAGATGCTCGAGTTGGCGAGCCTTGGAGCCAGGGTACTCCATTCCCGTTCGGTCGAGATCGCCCGAAAGTTCGGAGTTGAGTTGATTGTTTCTTCAAGCTCCGAGGAGATGCCCGGTACACTCGTATGTTCTTTAGAGAAGGGACGAAAGGAGTTTGGTGAGATGGAAGAAGTATTGATCAGGGGCGTCGCCCACAATGCGGATGTCGCCAAGGTCGCCCTCCTGGGAGTCCCGGACCAGCCCGGTATTGCCGGGAGCGTGTTTGAGACCCTGGGTGCCCATTCCGTAAATATTCTGCTGATCGTCCAGGCCGAGAGCCATGAAGGTCACAACGACATCTCTTTCCTGGTCTCATCCGAGATGCTCGGCCAGGTCCGCGAAGATCTCGAAGCTCTTGCCGACAAGATGGGCGCCAGCAAGCTCCTGGTCGATGAGGGGGTGGGGGCCGTCTCCGTGGTCGGCGAGGGAGTGCAGCGTGAGAGCGGCATCGCCGGCAGGATGTTTTCCGCCCTGGCCCGCGAGGAGATCAACATCGACCTGATCTCGACCTCCAACCTGATGATCAGCTGCGTGGTCGCAGAGGATTCGCTTGCGCAGGCCGTGCAGGCCGTCCATCGGGAGTTTCTCGAGTAGGAGCTTTTTAACCGGTTGTCGCCCGGCAGACGGGCCGGTTCTGCAGACTCCGATTTCTCAGTTGTTCAGCCGTTCAGCCGGCGTGAAGAAATGTCGGTGTCGATATGCAGGATCCGGCCAAGCCATGTCGGCGCTCAGCAGGGGAAAAAAGAAAAACCACCGCAGCGTGTGGAAAGTAAGGTGGGATGGCTGCGGTGGTTCGTGACTTCTGAAGAGTGAAGTCATATAGAAAGAGAAGTGATTCGTATATTCGGCGAGTCCTGCAGGGGGAGGGAGACGCCTCTACTCGGTCAGTATGTATTCAAGTTTCCAGGTGGCGTTCCCTTCGTAAAGAACCTGGAAGATCTCTCCACTGTCAACAGTGAGCGAGAAGCCGTGCCGCGGCAGTCTGCGAGAGCGGTCGATCCAGCTCGAGTTGATTTGCACGACCTCGTAGCGCCGCGTTCCCCAGAGCAGGGCTCTGGGCCGAATTTTTCCTTTTTCAAAGAGCACATAGACTTTTTGCAGAGACTCACTGATCTGTTCTTCATGCATGTCTTCATGCAGATTTCCATGATCGATCTTCAGCAGGTCTGGAGATCCTGGAGAGCCAGGGCCTCCCTGGTGACCTCCCGGCTTCTGTTTTCAATGGTGTCGCAAGGCAGTTAAGCGAGCCGGTTTTCGTTCAAACCCTCCGGCTCTTCCTCGTTTACTTCACCCGCGTGCTTTCTCTGGTGTTTTGCCAGTGGTGTCTTGCCGTGTGGGGTAATGAAGTATCTTTTCTTCTGGTTTCTTCTTCTTATCTTGTTCTTCAGTCTTTTCTTTCAGGCGACTTCTTCGAGGCTCGAAGCCTCTGGTCGGCTGGAGGAAAATGATGGAGACCGTGAGAGAGACTGCAGCATTTTTGCCAGTTTGCTTGTTCGTTCACAGGAACAGGGAAAACTCCTCAAATACCACCTGAGGAGGTCTGTTCTACAGAACGCGCAGTTCTCCTCTCACGAGTCCCACGTATTTTCCAAATACAACGACCTCCTTTCTGTTCTCTTCTGTAATGGTCATTGAATTAAAGTTCTCGTTTTCCGCTTCGAGCCGGAGTGAGTTCAGCTCGTTTGATTCCGATTCCGAATCCCAGTAGAGCCGCTTGAGCGTTCCTTCTCCTTCGATGAAGATGGCAGCAATCTCTCCGTTTTCGACAGTTTCCTGGCGGCGAAGAATGACGTAGTCGCCATTCAGGATTCCCGCGTCGATCATGCTGTCGCCCTCGATCTTCATAGCTACCAGGTTGCCGCTTCCGGAGAACATATTGGGATCGATAGCCAGGTGGGGGTGGCTTCCGTCGTTGGCTTCAGTGAAGGCTTCCGAGCGCGCCTCGATAGGATGTCCGGCGGCTATGGCTCCCACGATGGGGAGCGAACCTGAATCTTCACCTGC
>DODI01000159.1:0-2803 GCA_003509045.1 Planctomycetota bacterium
CGGTCACAAAGGCGATACCGATGGGGATTTCGTAGCTCACCATCTGGGTGGCGGTTCGGATCGTAGCGAAGAGCGACCATTTATTATTGGAAGCCCAGCCCGCCATGATGACCCCGAGCACCTCCACCGCCCCCACCGCGGCGATAAAGAAGAGACCGAGGTCGAGATCCGAGGCGATGAGCTTGTCGCCGAAGGGCAGCGGCACGAACCGCATGAGAACTCCGGCGAAGACGATGGCCGGCGCCAGGGCAAAGAGCGGCTTGTCGGCAAGCCGGGGGATAATGTCTTCCTTGGTAAGGAGCTTCAATCCATCGGCCACCGTCTGCAGGAGCCCGTGGGGACCGACCTCCATGGGGCCGAGGCGGCACTGCATGTGAGCGGAGACCTTGCGCTCGCTCCAGACCGCTCCGATGGCGAAGACATTGACGAAGCCGAAGACCACCCCGATCGTGATCAGGAGCGCTCCGAGCTCGGGGAAGATCGAACCGTCGGCGGACAGTGAAGTCATCAGGCCATTCACGGTGCCAGCAAAGGGAATCCCTGAATTCACCTCGGTGGTGGAAAGCAACCACTTGATCAACCCGGCGAAGAAGAGGCCTCCCTCGTACGCGCCGGATTCCCACCTGGTTGAATACTCGCCCGCGTATTCGCCCAGGTCCTTTCCGGCCTGCGCGAAAAAAGTGGTGCAGGAGAAGAGGTTCATCGATCCACCTCCCCCAGCACGATATCGAGGCTGCCGATAATGGCCACCAGGTCGGCCAGCATCACGTTGCTGAGACTCGTAAGTTTGTCCAGGATGCTGATGTTGCAGAAGGAAGGCGCCCTGGCCTTCACCCTGTAGGGAATATTCGTTCCGTCGCTGACAACGTAGAAGCCGACCTCGCCGCGCGCGCCCTCGACCCGCTTGTAGACCTCTCCCGCCTTCGGCTTGACGGCCCGGTAGGCCTTCTTGTCACAGAAGGGGCCCTCGGGGATGTCCTTGACCGCCTGGCGGACCAGCCGGATGCTCTGGCGCATCTCGCGCATGCGTACCATGTAGCGGTCCCAGCAATCACCCAGCTGTCCCATCTCTCCGGAACCGACCGGCACATCGAATTCGAGACGGTCGTAGATTCCGTAGGGAGCGTCGCGGCGAAGGTCACGCTGGACCCCGGAGCCGCGAAGCGATGGACCGGTCACGCCGTAGCTGACGGCCAGCTCCGCCGGGATCACGCCGACATTCGACGTCCTCGAGATGAAGATCCCGTTGTAGGACAGAAGGTTGTCGTATTCGTCGAGGATCTTCGGGTCGAAGTAATCGCAGAAGGCCTCGATGTCGGCGAGAATCTCGTCGGTCATATCGAAGGTCACCCCGCCAACCCGGACGTAGCTGTAATTCAGCCGCTGGCCGCAGAGCTTCTCAAAAATCTTGAGGATCCGCTCTCGATCGCGGAAGGCGTAGAGAAACGGAGTGATCGCGCCAATGTCGAGCCCGTAGGTGCCAAAGGCGAGCAGGTGGCTGGCCACCCTGTTGAGCTCGGCGACGATGACCCGGATATACTCAGCCCGCTCAGGAACCTCAATGCCCGCCAGCTTCTCAACCGCGGCGGCGTAGCCCCAGTTGTTCATCATGGCGCAGAGATAATCCATCCGGTCGGTATAGGGAACCACCTGGAGGTAGTTGTTCCCCTCGGCGCATTTCTCGAAGCAGCGATGCAGGTAGCCGATGTGAGATTCGGACTCGAGCACCAGCTCGCCATCGGTGCGCACCACCACCCGGAACACCCCATGGGTGCTCGGATGCTGGGGCCCCATGTTGAGGAGCATCTCTTCTGTCCTGATCTTTGCTTCGTTCATTGTCTTCTGAATCTGATTCTTGCGGTCTTTATCGTGTTGCCCGGCTCAATAGATGACGTTCTTGATACCGTGGAAAGAATCCGGGGGCTCGTAATCTTTTCGCAATGGATGGCCGACCCAGTCCTCAGCGCAGAGAATCCTGACGAGATTGTGATGACCCTCGAAGATCACTCCGACGAGATCGTAGGTCTCTCTCTCATGCCAGTCCGCCGTCCGCCAGATCTCCTCGACCGACGCGACTCGCGGATCGCTGCGGGGCAGCTTCACCTTGATGGTGAGTCCATGATGGTTGACCGTCGAATCGAGATGGTAGATGACCTCTATCTCGGGACCCTCCTCGCGCTCGGGATAATCCACGCCGGATATACAGGAGAGCAGGTCGAAACCGAGGCGGGAATCATCCCTGCAGAGCTGGGCGATCTCCCCCCACTGCCCAGTCTTGACGACAACGAACGGATCCACTCCATCGAGAACCTCCTCGACAACCGCCTCAGGCAGCTTCTCCTTGATCACCGCTATGATTTGCCCAATTTCGAGCCTGGCCATTTCTTCAAATCACTCCGAGTTAAACGGGCTGGTAAACTTCCGGCTTGGTCGTCCGCCTGGTCCGATCGAGTATTTTCTCTCTCTTCATCAGCTTCTGCACCTTGAATATACCCTCCAAGAGAGCCTCCGGCCTCGGCGGACACCCGGGGATATAAACATCCACGGGAATCAGGAGATCTACTCCCTTGACCACGTGATAGCCATGCTTCACGTAGGGACCGCCGCGAATCACGCAACCACCCATCGCGATCACGTACTTCGGCTCAGGCATCTGGTCGTAGAGGCGCTTCACCCTGGGAGCCATCTTGTGGGTCACCGTACCCGCCACGATCATGAGATCGGATTGCCTCGGGGTACCCCGGAAAGGACCCGATCCGAAGCGGTCGAGATCGTACTTGGCGGCGCCGGTGGCCATCATCTC
>DODI01000159.1:3110-6321 GCA_003509045.1 Planctomycetota bacterium
GTGGCCATCATCTCGATGGCGCAACAGGCGAGACCGAAGGTCAGCGGCCAGACAGAGTTGGCACGCGTAGCGTTGATGACATCATCGATCACCGACATGAAAACAACGTTCTTGGTCAGTGGATCCGGATTCCTGTTTTCAATTTCACTCATCAGACAGCCACCTCCTGCTTACCATCGGGAGCTTCCACCGCATCCTGCTCTGGAACCTCTTTAACAACTGCGGCCTTCATAAAAGGCTTTACCTTCAGCCAGTCGAGATCGCCCTTGGCCCAGCAATAGATGAATCCGACCAGCAGGATGCACAGGAAGACCAACACCTCGAGGAAAATGAATCCTCCGAAACCTTCTCGATTCAGGGTCTTAAATACCCGGGCCCAGGGGTAGAGAAAAGCCACCTCGACATCGAAGATGAGAAAGATCAGCGCAAGGCTATAGAAGCGTATGTCGAACCGTACCCAGGACGAGCCGATCGTGGGCTCACCGCACTCATAGGTCTCCAGCTTGCCGGGTTCACTCTCATCACGAACCCGCGGCCGCAACAGACGGCTGAGGATCGACACCGTCAGAACGACGAAGAAGACCCCGAAGAGGGTGAATGCAAGGACGTTGAGTAGCTGATAACCCATTTCAGGGAGGTCTTTAGCTCAGTCGATGAGGCTAACTTAGAAAAGCCCGACAGGCCGAGAACCCTTCCTTCTATCCCCCCGTTTGAGGAACCGCTGAGTTCGCATTGAACCCGCGGAGAGAAAGAATATCAGCCATCAAACTTTCCTGCATAAAACGCCAAGACTTTAAGTTGTTGAGGACGTTTTGCAAAAGTTTTTTTTCCAAGTAAACCCCGTCTGCAGGTGGGTTTGGGTATAGCAAAGCTCTTCCTCATCCTCCGTGGCCGGTCAACGCCCACTCGTTGATCTCCTCAATCGCCTCTCGGTTCTTTCTGACAGCCCTGAACTCGGCGACAAAAGCCGCCGCGTTGACGCACAGCGCGAGAGATGAAAAGACCAGGTGGACCCACCAGCCACCGACCTGTCGCAGAGGCAAAGCTGTCTCGGCGCCGGGAGCGGGAATCAACCTGCTGTGAACTTCCGCTCCGAGCAGGGAAGCGACGATGATCAGCAGGGTCGCGAAGCAGGCCAGGGGAAAGACCTTCTTTTTCAGTCGACGGGTGAGAGGTATGTATTTCTTCGCGAGAGCATCATTTTCTTCAACCGCCTCCCGAATATCCAGCCCCGTCCCGATCAGGTAAAAGATGACCAGTACATGAGTGAAAATAATGAGAACAGAGGCCAACATTCCGGCCAGGAGATGCTCGCGAACGGAAACCGCATCGCTCAGCCCCAGGCCGAGAGCCAGGGCATAAACGAGGGCGGCGACATCAAAGAGGATCAGGGTGAACAGGGTCTGGGGCATTGCTTCCACTCAACGGTGATGGCTGGGACGAACGGAGGAGACGGAGTGGAACTTCAATTATCCCGGGGAACCGCGAGCATGCGCTCAAGGCTGCGGCGAGCTCCGCCGGCCACCTCCTCGTCCACCAGAACCTCGAAAACATCTTCCTCCAGCGATCTCTTGATCTGGGGAAGATCGATCATCTTCATATAAGGGCAGTGGAGCCGACAGCCGATACAGCCATCCGCCATGACGAACTCCTTGTCCGGATAGGCCTGGCGGAGGCGGTAGACCAGGGCCCACTCTGTCGCGACGATAAAGGTGCCGGCCTCGGGGTGCCGCAAGACGGCATCGAACATACCAGCGGTCGAACAGATCTCATCAGCCAGTTGAAGAACATCCTCACGACATTCCGGGTGGGCGATGATAACGGCTCCGGGATGTGACTTTCGGCTCTTGTCGAGGCTCGCCTCGCGCAACACGTCGTGGGTCGGACAGACCCCGTCGTAGATCACGACGTCCTTCTCCGGCAACTGCTTCGCGACCCAGCCTCCCAGGTTGCGGTCCGGAGTAAACAGGATCTTGTCATTCTCGAGGCTGCGAACGACGGAGACCGCGTTGCCCGAGGTGCAACAGATGTCCGACAAGGCCTTCACCTCGGCGCTCGAATTGATATAGGTCACCACATCCCGTCCGGGATATCGCGTTTTCCAATCCTCGAGTGACTCGGGGCAGATGGAGTCGGCCAGGGAGCAGCCGGCAGCGAGATTAGGCAACAGCACCTTCTTGTCCGGGTTGAGTATTTTCGCGGACTCCGCCATGAAGTGAACTCCGCAGAATATGATTCGCTCGGCGTCGGTCTTCGCGGCCTTCATCGCCAGGGCCAGGGAGTCCCCCAGCTCATCCGCCACCTCCTGGACAGCGGGAAGCTGGTAGTTGTGAGCCAGGATCACCGCGTTACGCTCACGGGCCAGCAGGCGAATCTCCTCCTGGAGAGCCCGGATTTCATCGAGGTCCGCCCCCTCCACATTCCAGGGGTCGGGCGTTTCGAATGAATCCAGGGAAACGGTTGCCTGTTCGTTTGTCATCTTTCACCATCCCTCGCCAGGTTCTGGCCTGAGATCCTGGCGCCGGGCTGAGGCTGAACCGCATCGGTGCCTCCCGGGAAAATTCTCCAGAACTCTTTCTTCAGCAGATTGGTGAGGGTCGAGCTCTTGGAAAACCCATGGTACTGCGCAACGGCCTCGAGCATTTCGAGTTCCTGCTCCGTGGCGGTAAAACTACGGACTATTTTCATACGCTGCTTTCATGGGATGGCTCCCTCAATGACCTTAACGCTTGGGGCAATTATATTTACACCTTATATATAAAGCCTATAAGAACGCACAGTTTATCGGAAACCAGGAGAATGTCAACCCAGCAGTACAGCCCAACCTGATTATATCTTAAGTAGTTACTTTTATTATATTTAGATACTTTGTGAAAAATATCACAAAAAGATCTTGAAGCATTGCCTGCGACGATTTAGTTTACCGGCAGAAGCCTTATGGGCTCCAAGGTTTCGACCTTGTTAAAGATCGTTTTCTTAATAAGCAGGCATGCAGTTTCTCTCACCGGCCAGTGGACTGAAAAACCTCCACGACCCGGGCTGTTTCAGGCGGTTGGCTGAGTAAGTAGATGAATATCATCGCCGAGCATACAAGCTACCTGGGCGAGTTTCTTCCCATAGCAGTCTATGTCGTCATCGTGCTCCTGACCGGGGTAACGATGCTCAGCCTCCCCGCAATCCTTGGACCGAAGAAAAAGACAGCCGGCAAGGG
>DODI01000105.1:0-250 GCA_003509045.1 Planctomycetota bacterium
CGCCAACGGAGCGGGGCTCAAATTCTCCTGGTACTTTTCCAAAACCCTGCGATTTGATATTTCCGGTGACTATATCCAGAGAAGCGATGGAATAGACCAGGTCCTCGGCGCCGTCGGGTTCAACTGGTCATTCTGAAGCGAGAAACAGGGGTAAAAATGAACCTGAAACGATGGAGCGTCCTCCTTTTGATCCTGTTCGCAGGCTGCATTTTCACGGGCTGCATTTTTACGGGCTGCAATGGAAACACCC
>DODI01000105.1:531-5002 GCA_003509045.1 Planctomycetota bacterium
CGGGCTGCATTCTTACGGGCTGCATTCTTACGGGCTGCAATGGAAACACCCCCGCGGAACGAAACGACCTGATCCCTCAACCTGCGCATAAAATCCCATCGGGGCTGAAAATCCAGGACATGGCGGGCAGACCTCACGATCTGGACAGCATCCTGGGACAGGGACAATCGGTGGCCCTCGTCTTCTGGCAAACCTGGTGTAAACCCTGCCTGCGTGAGATGCCTGAATTAGCCAGGGTCGACCGCCAGTATTCTCCCCGGATTCGCTTCTACGGTATTGTTTCCGGCACTGATGAAGATGTAGACGATGCCAAGGTGAAGAGTCTCGTAGAACGCCTCGGCGTAGGTTATCCCCAGGTGCGAGATCGAGACCTGCGGCTGTCTCGAGGCTTCAAAATCGACGGCACCCCCACAATTGTCATCCTGGGTCCTGGCCGATCTGTCCTTTACCGTGGACACCAGCTTCCGGATAATTGGGCCGTGTTCACAAAACGGGACGGCTGAAGGCCCCACACCGGAACCGGCTAATTCCACCGGCGGAACCCCACGATATGATCAAGAGACCCATCCTGAGAGGAATGGTAGTGATATTGTCCATGACGGTATTCTCCGGATGCCGGCACAGGCAAGAGACCCTCAGCCCTGATCCCGCCAGGAGCACTCCTGTCTTGCGCTCGCGTGAGGATGGCGTCATGGGTACCCAGCTGAAGATCACCGTCATCGGCGACGACCCGGCTCACCTTGATCGCGCCATGGCGGCCGCTGTCAGTGAAATCAGGCGAGTGGAAGACCTCATGACCGACTGGCGGGCATCGGAGCTTACCAGCCTGAACGAATCCGCCGGCCAGGGATCACGGAAGGTGCCGCGGGAGCTCGCCGCGATCATCTCGCGCGGAATCGAGCTTCACCGCCTCACCGAGGGCGCATTCGACATCACCTTCGCCGCCGTGGGCCGACTGTGGAAATTTAAAACTGCTCCCGAAAAGCTTCCCGACCCGGCGCTGATCAAGGCCGCACTGCGACTGGTCAACGCCCAGGCTGTGAAGGTCTCGGCCTCCGACAATACTGTCGCTCTTCCCGCGGGAATGAAAATAGGCCTCGGCGGCATCGCCAAGGGCTATGGAGTGGATCGTGCCATGACGGTCCTGATGGACCACGGTATCCGAAACGCGATCGTCAACGCGGGAGGCGACATGAAAATTCTCGGCAAAGAGTTCGGCGAGCCTTGGAAGCCCGGCATCAAGCACCCCCGCCGCAAAGGCAAGGCCCTCGCTATTGTCAGACTGACCAATACCTGCCTGGTCACCTCCGGGGATTACGAGAGATTCTTCGAGCTCAACGGAAAACACTACCATCACATCATCGACCCGCGCACGGGCTACCCGGCCCGGGGCTGCATGAGCGCCTCCGTCGTAGCTCCCAATGCGGAATACGCCGATGCCCTGGCGACCTCGTTGTGCGTTCTGGGCCCTGCAAAAGGGCTCGAACTTATCGAGCTCCTACCCAAGGTCGAGGCTGTGCTTGTCGGGATGGACGGAGAGGTTCATGTCTCTTCCGGACTGCGGGGACAGGTGCCGACCGGCTCCGTTGACGACGACGATACGAGTAAATAGAGACGAGAGAACGTGCCACCGAAACGCGACCCCCGATTCAACCTCGGCCTGATCTCATTCTCCGGTCTCATCGAGGGCGTCGCGGCGGGAACGATCTTCATCTCCCTTCCCTACTCGGTAAGTTCGCTGCCAAAAGGCGAGCTCTTCTCGGACTGGGCGGAGACCTCGCGCATCGGATTCCTCATCTCGTCCTTCGGCCTCGCAATGTTCTTCGGCCAGCTCCTGGCCGGTCGAATGGCTCGCAACATCGCCCCCCGACGCTCTATCGCGATCACAGGGCTGGCGGCCTGCGCGGCAAGTACGGCCCTCCTCGTCCTCGCCGCAAGCTTTCCCCAGCTTGTCCTGCTGCGAATCATCCAGGGCCTGTCACTTGCGCTGGTCATCCCCACCACCGCGAGCCTCTTGACCGCGTTTTCAGGACCCAGCTCCCGCGGCTCGGCCCTGGGTTTCTTCAGCTCCGCCAAGACCCTGGGGCTCGCGCTCGGCCCATTGGCGGGCGGAATCCTGATCGGTTATTTCGGCAAAGAAAACCTGGGGGCGGTCTACGGCCTCGGGGCAGGGGTCATTCTCCTGGCCTGCGTCCCTTTTTTCTTTTTGCCGTCACCCGGGCTCACCGTAAGCCCCAGGGGGAGCCTCGGGAAGCAGACCGACACATCCCAGCCGAATCAATCATCCAGGAGCTCTCCCTTGTTCAACCCGGGGCTCGCCCTGGGGGCGTTTGTTGCGGCCAGCTGCGCGACGACCCTTCCCGTCTTCCAGAACGAGTTCGCCAACAGGCTGGGGCTGGACTCCTTCGGGATCGCCGTAGCCCTCAGCTCCATGCTCCTCACCCGCTTCCTCGTCAGCTGGCCTGTTGGCCGTGCGGCTGATCGAATTGATGAGCATCGCCTTATCTACGCGGGCCTGCTAGTGCTGGCAGGCTCGACCTTTTTCCTGGGACTGGCCGTCTCCTTTCCTGTTCTCCTGCTGGCACGCATCATCATGGGAATCGGCATGGCATTGTTTTCGGTCCCGGCCCTGAGAATCGTATCCGGCGACCCGGAGAGCCGGAACCATACCTTCAGGATCTCACTGCTGACGGCGGCCTTCTCCTGCGGGGTAGGAATCGGCCCCCTGCTGACAGGCCTCTGCGCTGACAGACTTGGATTTATCACCCCATTTATTTTCTGGTCCCTCTTCGCCCTCGCCACAGCCGCCTTCATCTCTTCGAGACGCGAAAAAATGGCGGAGTTCACCGACGATAACACCCCGGGGGGGAAACCGGCCGAGCCGGAAATTCCGAAACCCGTCACGGCCGGCCAAGAGATAAACGGCTGACGCTCTGGGACTTCGAAAGACTCTGCTGTACCATGAAGGCGACTGATACCCGCCTGGGGTGCTACACCAGGCGACCAACCAGGAAATCCAAACCTGCACATCATCCATGCCAGCCATGCCCGGGAAACATTGTCAAAAACATAGCTTCATTACACTGCTGATCGTTTGCGCTCTCACTCCTTCGATGCTGTTCTGCGACGACTGGCCCAGCTGGCGCGGCCCGAACCACGACGGCTCCAGCGAGGAGAAGAGCGCGCCGGAAAAATTCGGGCCGGAGGAGAACGTCAAGTGGAAGGCCTCCCTGCCGGGACCGGCGAGCTGCACCCCGATCATCATCGGCAAACAGGTCTTCCTCACCACCTTCGACCGAAAGACCAGTACGGTGAGCGCCCTGGCCCTGGACCGGGAAAACGGCAAGACGCTCTGGAGCCGCCTGCTTGGAAAAGGCGAAGACGACCGGAACCAGGGAACCGAGAATTTTCTCGCCGCTCCATCTCCCGCCACGGATGGCACGCGGGTCTTCTTCCTGACCGGAAGAGGAGACCTCTCCTGCTACGACCTCGCCGGCAAAAAGAGCTGGGGCTGGAACGCGCAGGAACGCTACGGCGACTTCAACTGCCAGTTCGGCTACGGCTCGAGCCCCCTGCTGTCCAACGGCAAGCTCTTTATCCAGGTCCTGCATCGCGATTCACGCTACAAGGACCTCGAAAAGGTGGGTAAGTTCACCCGCGAGTCCTACCTCCTCGCCATCGACCCCCCGACCGGAGAGGTCCTCTACCGGCATGTCCGCAAGTCGGACGCGGTCGCGGAATCCCTCGAATCCTACTCGACCCCCATTCCCAGGCGAGTCGGCGACAGGACCGAGATCCTCGTTGTTGGAGGCGACACCCTGAGCGCCCACGATCCCGCCACAGGCAGGGAGCTCTGGCGCCACGGCGGCTGGAACCCGGAAAAGATCACCCACTGGCGCATGGTCACCTCCCCGGTAACCGGGGGCGGGCTGGTCTACGCCTCGGCTCCGAAGTTCGGCCCGGTCATCGCCATCGACTCTTCGGGAAGCGCCACGAAGGTCAGCTGGAAGCTCGAGCGTGACACCACCGACACCCCGACCCCGCTCTTTTACCGGGGAAAACTCTACGTACTCAACGGCCGCAAGCGGGTGCTCAATTGCGTCGACCCGAAGACCGGAGAGGTGCTTCGAAAAAGCCGCCTTCCCGGCTTCCGCTACATGCGAGCCTCGCCAACGGCGGCCGCCGGCAAGATCTACATGATCAACGCAGATGGAGAGGTCGTCGTCGTTGCCGCCCACAGCGATGACGATGAGCGTGGAAAGGACGGCAAACCCCCGGCCTTCGAGATTCTCAACAACGCCAAGATGGGCGGCTACCCGGCGCGCTCCTCAATCTCGATCGCCTACGGCAATCTCTTTATCCGCACGGCGGAGGCGCTCTATTGCATTGGAAAATGATCCCTTACCTGGCGCCCCTTGTCGCCGCCACCCTGCTCCTCGCCCCGATCGACCGGGCCTCCGCAGCGGACAAG
>DODI01000126.1:0-5458 GCA_003509045.1 Planctomycetota bacterium
ATCCGGACGAAAAAGAGATCCTGCTGAAGAGCGGAAACCTGCCGAAGCTCGGGAGGTCACCTCCCGCGGCCGCTAGCGCGCCCACGCAGGCCGCCACGGTGAAGAAGAAGGTGCTGATCGTTGCCGGGGATGATGTTCCCGCGCACGATTGGCGTAAGACCACGCCTCACCTTCGGGCGCTGCTCTCCGGCAAGGATGGGCCAGAGGTGATCGTCTGCGAAGATCCAGCCATCCTCGCCGGCGGCGGTCTCTCGAAGTACGATGCCATCGTGCTTAACTTTCGAAATCCGCCTCCGCGGGACCCCGGACTCGCGGCGCGCAAGGCCCTGGCTGAGTACGTCAAGGCCGGCGGCGGCCTGGTCGTTGTTCACGGCGCCATTTTCGCCTTTCCCGGCTGGGAAGAGTACCGTCACATCATCGGCCGGGTCTGGGTGGGCCGCGTGTCCGGAAAGAAGATCTCAGGTCACAGCCCTCGGGGGACCTTTGATGTCAAGGTGCTCGATCGAGATCATCCTGCCGTCGCCGGCCTGGAGGATTTCACCGCGGACGGTGAGCTCTATTCGAAACTGCAGGGAGAGGATCGCATTCATGTTCTGCTCGATGCCCCTTCGGAATACAGCGGCAAGCGGGAACCTGTTGCCTGGGCCCGGTCCTACGGCAAGGGGCGCGTCCTGGTTACCGTTCTCGGGCATGACCTGAAATCCCGGGAGGTGCCGGCGTTCAAGACGCTCTTGCGCCAGGGGACCGCCTGGGCGGCGGGACGGGACTAGCAGGGGGCGAGGTTTTCGGCTCAGGTGTACTGATAAGATGGCCCGGATGTCGGCATCCAGCGATACGATAGCGGGAAACGGATCAGCATATTCTCGACGGCTGATTCAATACCTTGTCAGGCCCCGAACCTAACCTTAAGATAACCTTTCGTGTTCATTTTGAGGGGTTCACAAAAGTAATGAAGAAACTTCTGACGACAACTGTACTTTTTGCCTTACTGGGAGTGCTCCAGTCATGTCAGCCGGCCGCCAGGGCGCCGGTTGAGACCAAGGAAGAGGAAGCCGGAGGCGGTGCTGCCAAGGGTGGTGTCGGCGCGGGTGCCAAGGCTACGTCCGCAGCGCCCCCGGGTGCAGGCGGCAAGACTACGCCCTCCGCGGCGAAACCTGCCGAGCCCCCGGCCGTCGCTCTTTCGCCAGAATGCCAGGCCCTCTACGATGAGCTGAAGCAGCTCCGCGCCGGCATTCCCTACGTTTTTCATGATCTGCAACGTTCGCATGAGGATATCGACACCGACCTCAGACGTTCGATTGAGCTGGGAGACAGGTTTCTCAAAAATTGCGGGGAAAGCGCCTATTCAGCCGAGGTTAAGGCGTCGTTCGCTCGCCACCTTTCAAGCCGCTACAAGCGCCAGGAGTTTGCCTACAAGGACGCCCTGACCAAGCAGCTTGGTCTTCCGAAGGTGAGCCGCGCCCAGCGCGCCCAGATTGCCGCCCAGGTCAAGAACCTGATGAAGAGCTATCTCGATCGTATCGAGCAGCTTGGACAGGAGGCTCTTGCGGCTTCCAAGCCGGGCGAGGCAACGCATTGTGAGGGGCTCAGCGTATTGGCCGACCTGAGCTTCAATTATCTCGGCGACAACAAGTCGCACATCGAGCTCTCCCGTCAATACATCGCCGCCGGCTGTGAGAATGTTCTCGCGGGGAACCAGGACTACCATTTCAATATCGGGATGAGCCTCCTGCGTGAGCGTCAGTATGAGCAGGCCAGGGACCACATACTGGAGGTTCTGAAGGAGCGTAGCGACCGCCCCCAATTCGTGATCTACAACATCTGCCTCTTTGAGGCCCTGTATGCCCTGGGTGATCTCGAGGGGGTCGAGAACCTGATGATCCGTGTCCAGGAAGAGTATGGAGAGCGCATGAAAGACAAATCTCTCCCCAAGTCCATCTGGGCGCAATATCAGCAGTGGTCACTGATCTGTGATTTCTGGCTGGGCTTCGCTTCCTACGGCCTGGGGGCGGTGGATGCTTCCCGGGCGAATTTCCAGCTCTATGTCGACAGGATTGATCAGATGGAGCAGGAGCTCGCCCAGGTAGGCAAGCAGCTTCCAAGCGTCGCTCGCATCTACCGTGATTTCCGGGCTAGGGACTATAAGAAATACCTGGAGGAATTTCAGGGGAAGGTTCCCAGCCTTGAGCTGGATGCCGGCGTCGAATGGCTGACGGGTAAGCCGGTGAGCTTTGCCGCGGCCAGGAAGGAGGGCAAGGTGATGGCCATTCTTTTCAGGCAACCCAAGAACCTTCGAGCCCTTTCATTTCTCAAGCTTCTCAATGGGCTTCAGCAGCAGAATCCGGACAAGTTTGTCGCGGTTACGCTTTCCTTCATGCCGAAGGGGATCACTCCGCAGGCTCGCCAGCAGCGGGCGGACAACCTGAGAGGCGAGCTCCAGGAGAATGAGCTTGGCGTGTCGGCAGGCTTTGACATCACCGAAAAATACAAGGTCTTCAGGAGCCTGCACGCCACGGTTGGCTCGGCTTCTTTCATCATGTTTGATTCGGCGGGCCAGGCGGCCTGGTATCACGTCGATCCGACCGAGCGTGATCTCAACACGCTGCAGCGTGTTGCCGACCGCCTGATGCAGTAGGCCTCCTGCCTCGGGCCGCATTCGCTCTGCCGGGAGCCGGCTCGGGAAAACGGAAAAAAAACTCAAGGGATTGGGGCGTTTAAGCCGATGAAGACGAGAGCCCTTTAGTTCGTTTTGTGTCGAAAGCCATCCCGCATGTTGAACGCCAACAAGGTTATCTTAGCACTCACCTGCCTCTGTTTTGCGGCTGGCATCGCGCTCTCGGTTCCTTTTCCGTTTGAGCCTCAGCGTGAGGGGCATGCCGAGGCGTTACCGGCACAACCTCCTCCTTCGCCCAAGGAGGTCGCCCCTGAGGTGGAGCCCCTGGCTACCCAGCTGGAAAACCTCTTCTCCAGTGTGGCGAAAGAGGTCAAGCCGGCGGTTGTGGCCATCGTGGCAAAGAAGGCCGGGCAGACCGGCAAATCTTCTGAAGAGCTGACGGTATCCCAGAAGGCTCTTCAGCGGTCCTTCGGTTCAGGTTTTCTGATCGACCCCAAGGGTTTCATTCTTACAAACCATCATCTTGTCGAGGGCGCTGGGGCGCTCGATGTGACCCTGGCGGATGGCAGGAATGTTCCAGGAAGAACCGTACGCAGCGACTTCACCCATGACATCGCATTGGTCAAGATAGAGCTGGAGAACCTTCCGGTCGCGAGGCTGGGTGACTCTGACGGCGTCGAGGTCGGCCAGTGGATCCTGGCGATCGGCCATCCCTTCGGCCTGCTGCAGACGGTCTCGGCCGGGATCGTCGGCGCGCTCGGCCGCTCAGATCTCAGCTTGCTGGGCTATGAAAATTTCATCCAGACAGATGCTACGATCAGCCCGGGCAGCAGCGGCGGACCTCTGGTGAATCTGAGGGGAGAGGTGGTCGGTATTAATACGGCGATCTATTCGCATTCCGGCACGGTGAATCACGGAATCAGCTTCGCGGTTCCTATCAGCCTGGCGCGAGCTTTGGCGGAGCGCTGGATCAAGGGAGGCAACATCAGCCGGATGGGAATCTCGACAGTTCACGTGGACCGCGACATAGCGGATTATTACAAGCTGGGCGCGCCGCGCGGCGCCTTTGTCCGCTATGTGGAGAGAAAGAGCCCTGCCGCTGTGGGCGGATTGCGGCCGATGGACCTGGTGGTAGAGTTCGATGGGCGGAAGGTGCGAGATCAACATGCCCTGCACCTGATGATTACAGAGCAGGTGCCGGGCGAACCGGTGCTGGTCGGGATTCTGCGAGGGGGCGAGAAGAAGACCTTCAAGGTGACTCCGGCCGAGAGCCAGGGGGCGCCGAAGCCCGTGACGGAGCTGGTTGAGCCGATGGTCGGCGGGAGCCGGGCCTTCGGATTTACCGTTACGACGCTGACTCGTGAGCTCGCCGCCAGCATCAGGGTGCCGCCGTCAAGAACGGGGGTGGCGATCATCGATGTCGACACCGAGAGCGTCGCCTGGAGCAAAGGTCTTCGCGCCGGAGACGTCATTCTCGGGGTCAACTCGAGCAAGATAGAGGACATAGCTCAGCTTGACCAGGCCATGTCCTCCGCCGGCGACGTCACCATGCTTCGGGTCATAAGTCGCGGGTATGATGAGCGATTCATCTTCATTCGCCGCCGCGATCGCTGAGCCTGTTCCGGCGGGCAGTTGCCAGGAAGCGGTTTGTTGCCCGCCCTCCTCCTTTTGTTACAATGTAGACGCTTGCCGGTACGTGCAAGCGGTCGGGGCTGCTGTCGAATAGATTGATCAGGTCAATCCATGAACTTTTTACCCGCAATCCTGTTGGCCGTGTGTGCCCAGGTGGATGCTCCGCCTTCGTTGTCGGCCGAGCCCGCCCAGGTATTCTCTGGCCATTCCGCCACGGTCTACGCTGTCGATTCCAGTCCGGATGGGAGCCTGGTTGCCACCGCCAGCTTTGATGGGACGGTGAAGCTCTGGAAGGTCGCTGATGGAGCTGAGCGGATCGTGTTTTCCGGACACAAGGGAAAGGTCATGAGCGTGGCCTTCAGCCCCGATGGCCGGTCGCTGGTGTCCGGAGGAGAAGACAAGACGGTGAAGCTCTGGGAGGTGCCCCTCGATCAAGGCCTGGCCCTGGCCGAGCAGCTTTCCCCGGTCCGGGCTGTGGTTCTACATGAGAAATCAGGCCGGCTGGTCACGGCCGGGGCGGATGGCTCGCTGAGAATATGGGACCTGGCCGGCCGGAAAGAGGAGCGTGTTCTCGAGCCTGCCGCGCCCGGCCTGCGGACGCTGGCTGTTGATCGCTCCGGCACCCTGGTCGCGGCGGCCGGCTCCGACCGGATCGTGCGGGTCTGGAATCTCGCGCCGCCCGCCCGCGCGAAGAAGGCGCTGTCGATGGAGGGGACGCCCCTTGTCAGACCCGGTGAAAAGTGGAGGCTCTGGAGGGGGAAGACGTCTCCGCCAGCTGGCTGGAACACCCGTGCCTTTGATGCTTCCGCCTGGGAGCTCCTTCCTTCGGGTTTTGGCTATGGCACCAACCCGGCAGAGCTCAAGACGGTAACTACCCGCCTTGATGACATGAAGCAAGACCGACAGCTGGCTGGAACACCCGGGTACCTGTCGATTTTTGTTCGCGCGAAGTTCAGCATCCCCGACCCCTCGCTGGCCAGGAAGCTCATTCTCAAGGTGGCCTTTGACGATGGCTTCGTGGCCTTCCTGAACGGTATGGAGATCGTCCGGGAGGGGGTGAGAGGCACCCCCCCCGGCTTCCGCCAGGGGGCCAGCGCGACGGTGGCCGATGCCGTGGAGAAGCAGTTTGACCTCACCCCCCATCTTTCGAAGCTCAAGGTTGGGGAGAACCTCCTTGCCCTGCAGGGACACAACGTAAACACATCGAGCTCA